>JAOZMV010000267.1 GCA_029934095.1 Desulfuromusa sp.
AATTCTCCGTGAAAAACAAGGTTCAAGGAACAAGGATTCAGGATCAAGGTAAATTCAAAACCTTGAACCTTGAACCTTGTTCCTATTTTCTAACATACATGTTGAATCTCTAATCGGTCAGCGATTGCTTTATTCGTTGAAATTAAAGCATCAGAACGACCAACGGGGAGAGACGAATTGCCGATGGGAGCCATCAGCTTTTTGAATTCCTGATCCATAGCGAGAAAATAATTAACAATATTCTGGGCAACTTTCTCGGGGTCAAGGCGGTGTACCAACTGTGTTTCCTGCGTGGTGATCCCGGTGGGGCAAAGGCCGGTGTTGCAGGCATTACAGCGTCCCATGTCGTTGCCGACACAGCCGGCCATTTGCAAAATCAGCTTGCCGCTGAAAACACCGTTGGCACCCAGACAGATCATTTTAAAGGCGTCTGCGGCCAGATCACCGGTTTTGCCCAAACCTCCGGCCGCCCAAAGGGGAATTTGTCCCTGCCTTCCCTGGGAAACCGCCGCCAGATAACAATCGCGCAATTTGCTGGCAATCGGGTGACCGGTATGGTCAAGGCTTACTTCGTGTGCGGCACCGGTGCCACCATCGATACCGTCAAGGAAAAAGCCACCGACAATATTGTAGGGATCGCGCACCAGATTATTGAAAACACTGACACTGGTTGATGAGGCAGCCACTTTAATAGCGACGGGAACGCGGAATTTGAATGCTGCATTCATCGAGAGAAACATTTTCTGCACGCTCTCTTCGATGGAGTAGAGTCCCTGGTGATTCGGCGGGCTGAGCAGATCTGTTTTCGGCACGCCGCGGATCGCCTGAATATGGGCGGCAACTTTTCCGGCCTGCAGCAGGCCACCATCGCCAGGTTTGGCTCCCTGGCCGATCTTGATCAGGATTCCGGCGGGGTCTTCAATCATGTCGGGCATGCTGGTCGCGATCCGGTTCCAGCCAAAGTGCCCCGAAGCAATTTGTAAAATCGTATATTTGAGATATTTTGATCTGAGCAGTCGCCTGGGGACACCCCCCTCTCCTGAACTCATCCTCACCGGCAGACCACACTCTTCATTCAGGTAGGCGGTTGCCATTGCCATTGCTTCCCACATCCTCCAGGAGAGGGCACCGATCGACATGTCACCAATAATCACCGGATAAATCCAGTTGACCGGTGGGATAGCATCGGTGCTGACCAGTTCATTGTCCTTATTCGGGCTGAATGGAAGCTTTCCCGGGGGCAGAATGCGACCAAAGGGTGCCAGCAGGTCAAAGGTGTGGCGCTGAGCATCGAGGCTCGGATCAGTCATCTGTGAGATCCTGCCGACGCGAATAGTATCCAGGGTACGGGTGGAACCTTCCAGATTTTTCCGCCCACCCCGCTTAATTGAATCACCACCCAGGCAACGGGTGATAATTGGATGTCGCGTGTCGGGATTACGTTCCGGACGAATCGCATCGTTGGGACAGACTTTTTCGCACATGCCGCAGCCACGACAGTAATCGCGAATTGAATCAACCTGACTGATAACTGGAACCGCTGAAAAACGTGCTTTGGGCTCAGGAAAATCCCCTTCTGAAAAAACTGTCCGCCTGCGCTCAACTTTCATCTTAATAGCCCGGAAAGAGCAGGTTGCAACACACGATCCGCACATGGTACAGCGGCTGGCATCGTAGATGATTTTCCAGGGGAGGTCGTTAGCAGTGACGTTGTCAACTTTTATTGTTTCCATCTCTGCACCTCCAACTTGTCGTTAATTGCTACAGTCTCCCGCTCGTTCGGGTAGATATCGGTTTCCCAATTGCGGTCAGGGATAACTTCATTGATACCGCAGATTTCCGAAGAGATGACCACCATTCGATCATCATGACCGATCACCACCGGGCGGAGTTTCTTGGCATCGCAGCAGGTGAACAGGGTGTTGTCGGGAAGCATGCCAATGACTGTGTTGGGACCGTTGAGTTCCAGGTGGGCCAGAGACTGGCGGATTGCCAGCAGTTGTTTTTTGTCCTCTCGCTTCTCTATCTGATCAAAGGGGAGCGGGGTAATAACATGTTTGTAGTATTGCAGCGGCCAGCCAAGCTCGCGATGAACATAGTGCAGGGTGTAGAGAAAGCACTGTGAATCTGATTCAAAGCCAATGTAGCCACGGTGAAGCCCCTGCTGAAATTCCTTATTTTTCAGGTAAAAGGTATTTTCACCATTAGCGAGAATCGTGTAACCCTGTAAGTGGAAAGGATGGGCAGCATAGCGGACGATATCGTAGTTGGTGTTCTGACGGCACTGGGCGGTGATCACTTTAGCGGTGAAACGCTCATCAACTTCCCAGAGGTTGAAATAGGTGCCGATATCGTGCGGGTCGCCGATCTCTTTCAGGGTGATCAAGTCGGGCCAGAATGAATAGACAAAACCCTCCTCGTTCTCTTCCAGGGCTTCACGCAGTTGTAGGCGCGTATCCAGAAGCAGTTCCTGTTTCTTTTTCCGGCCAAGATTTTCATAGGCGTATGGATAATTGAATGTTTCAAAAACATAGTGAGGCATGGCGCTGATATCGAGCCCCGGCCAGTCATTCACTTGTGGTGACCATTGGACAATTCTTCTGAAGCCAGCTTCGTGGAGAATGTTTTCCGCTATTTTTATACCATCGTCAGTACACGCCATCGACAACGTTGGCAGATGTTTGTAGGGCTCAAAAAGGCCGCCAAGGTTTTGCATCACCATGGCAAATCCCGAGTTGTCGTGCCCCTCCTGTTGTGATTGCATTAATTTCAGGGCGATGCTCGGATGGATATAATCAAGACTTTTTATTGCGCCGATACGACACATAGAATAACTCCTTGTTGCCGAAATGATTTCTGGAAGTTGGT
>JAOZMV010000027.1 GCA_029934095.1 Desulfuromusa sp.
TTGTTGAAAAGATTATTCTTGGTCAGATCAATAAATATTTTGGTGAAGTGTGTCTTATAGAGCAGGCTTTTGTTATTGATCCCGACCAGAAGGTTGGTAAGGTGGTTGCTGCTCTGGCCAAGGAAATTGGTGCAGATATTAAGTTGAACAGCTATGTGCGCTATCAGCTTGGCGAGGGAATTGAGAAAAAAGTGGATGACTTTGCTGCTGAAGTTGCAGCTATGAGCAAACAATGATGGCGTTGCAATAAGTCCGCTCTACGGTGTTGTAGTAATTTTTCAAGATTTCGACATACTAATGTATGTCTTCATCTTTGAAAAACCACTGCGACTTGTCGAGCAAAACTATTGCTTAGCTATCTGATTCTTATTCTAATCAGCAGGAGTTATTTGTGGCTACGATCAAATATCGACGAATTTTATTGAAGCTGAGTGGTGAAGCTCTGGCAGGTGAGCAGGGCTATGGAATCGATCCTGATGTTATTAACGGGATTGCTGCTGAAATTAAAGAGGTCAGCACTCTGGGGGTTGAGATTGCTGTCGTGATTGGTGGCGGTAATATCTTTCGTGGTTTGGCAGCCTCATCCAAGGGGATGGATCGTGCCAGTGCCGACTATATGGGGATGCTGGCTACGGTTATGAACAGTCTGGCGATGCAGGATGCTCTGGAAAAACAGGGTGTTGTTACCCGGGTTCAGTCGGCGATTGACATGCAACAGATTGCCGAGCCCTATATTCGTCGTCGTGCCGTACGCCATCTGGAAAAAGGGCGTGTGGTTATTTTTAGCGCTGGCACGGGGAATCCATACTTTACCACCGATACCGCAGCCAGTTTGCGGGCTATGGAGATCAACGCTGAGGTTATTCTTAAGGCAACAAAGGTAGATGGTGTTTATTCTGCCGATCCAAAAAAAAATAAGAATGCAGTTAAACTATCAGAAATAACCTATTTGGAAGTTTTGCAAAAAGGTTTGCAGGTTATGGATGCAACCGCAACTTCGCTGTGTATGGATAATAATCTGCCGATGATTATTTTTGACATGACTCAACGTGATAACATCAAAAAGGTGGTTCTCGGTGAGAAAATCGGAACAATTGTTCAGGGAGGTGCTGTAAATGGTTAATGAGGTTTTAAGTGAAGCTCGTGCCGCTATGGATAAAGCGGTCAAGTCCTTAAAAAAAGATATGACCAGAGTTCGTACTGGACGGGCAAGTATTTCGTTGTTGGATGATGTTAAGGTTGAATATTATGGAGTGCTGACGCCACTCAGCCAAGTGGCTACTCTTGCAGTTCCTGAGGCACGTTTGATGACTGTGCAGCCCTGGGAAAAGAATTTGATTCCTGATATTGAAAAGGCAATCTTTAAAGCAGACCTAGGCATGACCCCTTCATCTGATGGACTATTGATCCGCTTGCCGGTTCCAGCATTGACCGAAGAACGGCGTCATGAAATGGTGAAAATTATTAAGCGAATGTCAGAAGATACCAAGATTTCTGTGCGGAATTCGCGCCGTGATGCCAATGAAAACCTTAAAATGTTGGAAAAAGAGAAAGAAATAACCGAAGATGATCTTAAGCGGAGTGAAAAGGATGTGCAGCAACTCACGGATGAATTTGTCAGCGCCATCGATTCTATAGTGCAGAATAAAGAGCAGGAGGTCATGGAGGTTTGACCTTTGATCTACTTCTTAACTAAGGGAGCTGAATAATGGCTTTGAAAATAAACGAAGAGTGTATTGGCTGTGGAACGTGTGTGGATGCTTGCCCATTGGGTGCCATTGTCGAATCGGGAGAGGTCTATATCATTACGGATGAGTGTGACGAATGCCGTGCTTGCGTTGATACCTGTCCGGTTAATGCTATCATCGACTGATCAGTTTTATATTGAGTTTTGAAAAAGGGCGTTATTGAAACGCCCTTTTTTTATGGTTTCACAAGTCTTTAACTATCAATTTCTTGCTGTTCAGATGCCAGCCGTGTTATTTTTCACAGCTGTGTTTTTATACTTACAAGTTGAAGTTGTTTTCCTTAGGTTTTTTGGATGCCGGAGCTGACTGAAATTACACAAAAGCCACCCCTTGACCATCTTGCTATTATTATGGATGGCAATGGGCGCTGGGCTAAACAGCGCGAATTGCCAAGGATAGCAGGGCACCAGCAAGGGGTTGAGGCAGTGACCCAGATTGTTGATGAATGTGTTCGGCATGGGATTCGTTTCCTCAGCCTGTTTGCGTTCAGTTCAGAAAACTGGGGCCGTCCCCGTCAGGAAGTTGATGCATTGATGGGGTTGTTGCTGCAGTATTTAAGCTCACAGCGTCAGAAGATGCTGGCTAAGGGGATAAAGTTGCGGGTTATCGGTGATCTTTCCCGGTTGTCAGAGCCAGTTCAGGCTGCATTGGCTGATGCTGAAAGGGAAACCTCGCAATGTCAGACACTTACCTTGATCCTGGCCCTTTCCTACGGTGGCCGGGATGAGCTTATGCGCGCTGCCAAGAAAATTGCTCAACATGCACTTGATGGTCATCTGGATATCAATCAGCTTGATAATAGGTCTTTTTCAACATTTCTGGATACCGGGGATCTCCCCGAACCTGATTTAATGATCCGCACCAGTGGTGAAGTGAGGATCAGTAATTTTCTCCTCTGGCAGGCGGCCTATGCGGAGTTGTACTTTACAGATGTTCTTTGGCCTGACTTTGATGCTGTGGAATTACAGAAAGCTCTGGACGATTATTTGCAGCGGAAACGCCGATTCGGACTCACGGATGATCAGGTAAAAGGAGAGTAACGATTAAACAACGTATTATTACCGCTGTTATAGCTTTGCCCTTACTGATTTTACTGCTTGGATATGCCAATCCTGCAGTTTTTTCCGTTTTTTTGACTCTGGTACTGTTTTTAAGCCTGGTTGAGTTCAATCGAATGGGACTGGGATCTGAGCATCGTTTGGAACAATGGCTTGCTGCTATTATCGGGACGGCAGTTATCCCATTTTTGTTTTACGAGAATGCAGCACTGCTGTTCCCTCTGTTGACTGGGGCGATGTTGCTTTTTGCCCTGTTGTTTCTATTCCGTTTGCCAGTGATCACTGAAGTTCATCATCGTCTGGGCTGGATAATCCTCGGTTTAATCTACCTCCCTTTTCTTTTGGGCCATCTGATTCCGTTGCGCATGTTGCCCGATGGGCAGCGCTGGATTTTTATGACACTCATCGTCATCATGAGTTGTGATAGCTTTGCTTATTTTATCGGTCGTAAAATCGGCAAACGTAAATTGTATCCAGCTGTCAGTCCCAATAAGAGTATCGAGGGGGGGATCGGTGGCTTGGTTGGATCAGTTTTTGCGGTTATTCTGGTTAAATTTACTTTTATGCCGGTTCTCGGAATTCTCGATGCCATATTAATCGGACTGTTGCTTGGGAGTGTGGGGCAACTCGGTGATTTGTTTGAATCTCTATTAAAGCGTGCCTGTCAGGTCAAGGACTCCGGGAATATCATTCCTGGGCATGGTGGGATGTTGGATCGTCTCGATAGTCTCCTGTTCGCATTCCCGGTCGTTTACTATGTTGCCCGATTCGGTTACGGAGGCTGAGAACGCGGTTGAAAAATATAGCAGTTCTCGGTTCGACTGGATCGATTGGGGTCAGTACTTTAGAAATCGTCAGGGCGTTTCCTGAGCGTTATCAAATTGTCGCTTTGTCAGCTGGCAATAATATTGAGCTGTTACAGCAGCAGATTGAGTTTTTCCGTCCGCGTATCGTCTCCGTGGTTTCAGAACAAGATGCGGAAGCTTTGACTCGAAGTCTTAAAGGGGTTGACGTTCAGATCTGCTGTGGTATTGAGGGGATGGTCCGCTGTGCGACAGTTCCTGAAAGTGAGATGGTTGTTGTTGCTGTTGTTGGTGCTGCTGGTCTGATACCAACATTGGCGGCAATTAAAGCAGGGAAAGATATTGCCCTGGCCAATAAGGAAACTCTGGTCACCGCTGGCAATTTGATCATGGAGGAGGTTGCCCGGCAAAAGGTCAAACTTATCCCCGTAGACAGTGAACATTCAGCCATCTTCCAATCTTTGGCTGGTCATCGCCGTGAAGATGTGCAGCGCCTGATTTTAACCGCCTCTGGTGGCCCATTCCGCAAATACGGACGGGAACATTTCAAAGATATATCCCCTGCAGACGCCTTAGCTCATCCAAACTGGGAAATGGGTCGAAAAATTTCTATCGATTCGGCCACTATGATGAATAAGGGTCTTGAAGTGATTGAAGCTCACTGGTTATTCGATTTTCCTGCCACCATGATCGATGTCCATATCCACCCGGAAAGTATTATCCATTCACTGGTTGAATACCGGGATGGAGCGGTTATGGCTCAACTAGGTGTTCCCGATATGAAGACCCCGATCGCCTATGCATTGTCCTGGCCGGAACGGTTGCCGTTAGCTCAGAAACCTCTTGATCTATGTCAAATGGGTCAATTATCATTTTCCGAACCCGACCTGGAACGTTTTCCTTGTCTGCGGCTCGCTTATGATGCTCTGGCCCGGGGCGGAACGGTGCCAGCAGTGATGAATGCGGCAAATGAAGTTGCCGTTGAAGCTTTTTTAAACACCCGACTCAGTTTTTTGGAGATTTCACAAGTGATAGAAAAAGTAATGTATCAGCACCGGGGTGGAGATCTTACCACTGTGGAGCAAGCTCTGCATGCCGATCTGTGGGGTCGGAACAAAGCACAAGAATTGATCAATGGAGGACTTGCATGACAACAATTATAGCTGGCATTTTGATGTTGGGAGTTCTGGTTTTTATCCATGAACTGGGGCACTTTGTTGTCGCCAAGATGTGTGGCGTTAAAGTTCTAAAGTTTTCTCTCGGTTTTGGTCCCAAGCTGGTGTCACGTCGCCGTGGAGAAACGGAATATCAGGTTTGTGCAATTCCCCTTGGTGGATATGTACAGATGCTTGGTGAGGGGAGTGGCGAGCAGGGTGAAGAGGTTGAACTCTCTGCTGAGGAAAAAGCCCGTTCCTTTGCGGAGCAAACGGTTACTAAGCGGTTAGCAATCGTTTTGGCGGGTCCAGTGATGAACCTGATTCTCCCCCTGCTTATTTTGCCGATCTCGTTTATGGTCGGGGTGCAGATGCCAACCTATGTGGATCAACCCGCTTGTGTTGGTTATGTCGTTCCTGAGTCGAATGCAGCCGTTGGCGGTTTTCTTGCTGATGACTGTGTGCTGGCTGTGAACCAGCAGGTCGTTGGTAGCTGGAACGAAACCAATAAAAGCTTTATTTCCCATGCCGGGGATGACTTGATTTTTCAGGTTGAGCGGGATGGGAAACATTTGCAACTGCAGCTCCCAGCCGATAATAATAGCTTGCAGGGAATGCAGGCTTTGGGCCTTCTCCCCTGGCAGGCAGCGCGTATCGGAGGATTAGCTGCAGATATGCCCGCAGCGGAAGCGGGGCTCCAAAAAGGGGACCTGATCCTGCAAATAGAGAACTATTCAATTTCTTCCTGGTACGATTTGAAGGGGATTATTCAAAAAGTTGGCAATAAGACGGTTCCGATCCATTTAGAACGTGCCGGAAAGCCGCTTATTGTTGATTTGACACCTGCACAACGTGATGGTGAAGGTGAATATTTACTCGGCATTGCTCCACTCTATAACTCTGAACTAAAGCGTTTTGGCTTTGTTGACGCTGTCCGTGAAGGGGCCTCTCGAACCTGGGAGTTGATTGAGCTGACCGTTGTTTTTGTGCAAAAATTGTTTACCGGTAATGTCTCAACAAAAAATATCGGTGGTCCTATTACCGTTGTTCAAATTGCTGGGCAGGCGGCCCAGACAGATTTGTCGGCAATTTTATCGGTTCTGGCCTTTATCTCGATTCAATTGGGGATATTAAATCTATTGCCGATTCCAATTTTAGATGGTGGCCATATCCTCTTTTATGTCATCGAACTGGTGATCCGACGACCCGTGTCAATCCGTGCCAGAGAGATGGCCCAGCAGGTTGGTATGGCGATGTTGTTGATGCTGATGGTTTTGGCTTTTTACAATGATATTGTAAGGTTATGGGGTTAATGGGAGGCGCGGAAGGGCTAAAGATTCTTACGCTTGACAGCTCATCTTTAAGCGGCAGTGTTTCTCTTTGTCAGGGTGAATCTCTGGTTGCTGAATCCCTTTTAAATGTTCGCAGTACCCATAGTGAAAAATTGTTGCAGCAGGTTGATCTACTGTTAGGGGAGACTGGTTGGCGTCTGGAGGATCTGGACCTTTTTGCAGTGGTTACCGGACCCGGTTCTTTTACCGGCCTGCGTATCGGTATTGCCACGATCAAGGGATTGGCTCAGGTGCTGAAGAAACCTGTTGTGCCGGTCTCAACCTTACAAGCTGTTGCGATGAATCTGCCACTGTCACCGGTTCCGATTTGTGCTTTTCTCGATGCCAGAAAAAAAGAGGTTTATACGCAGCTTTTTGAATGGCATCATGCTTCCGGTCCAGTTGCAATTGGTGAGGCTGTTGTCTTGCCTCCGGAACGATTGTTACTGGACCTGTCCGGGCCGGTTGCTCTGGTTGGGGACGGGGTACTTCTCTATTCCCAGATGATTAAAGATATTCTTGCTGAACAAGCTCTGATTCCTATTGCTACGGCGCATCAACTACGCGCGGCAAAGGCTTCCTGGCTGGCACTACAGGCATATCAATCAGGGTTGGTCCAAGAAGCAGTAGAAATACATCCGACCTATATTCGCCCTTCGGATGCCGAATTGAATCTATCTGTCAAACAAAGCATTTTAAAACGGGGTTAATTGTTGACAATTTTGCATCAATTTGGTTACTTTGGGAGTAACTTTTTCCAGTTTTAATTCACTTATATCCGCGGAGGTGCCAATGGCTACTGATCAGACCCTTTTGCAAAATCTCACCGAAACTAACCCCCGTTTCCGTATGCTTTATGAAGAACATAACCTGTTTGAAAAACAATTGTCAGAGTATGACAAAAAGGGATATTTGTCCCCACAGGAAGAACTGGAAAAAAATAAAGTGAAAAAAATGAAACTGGTTGGCAAGGATGAGATGGAAAAAATTATTCAATCGGTTACCACCTGAGCCCGTTTTGTAACAACGGGATGTTTCAATACAGCAAAGGGTTTAAGCGTCTGCTTAAACCCTTTGCTGTATTTAGATGGTGGCGTGAAAAGTCCGCTCTACGGCGTTGTAGCAGTTTTTCAGGATCTCGACATACAATAAGGTATACTTCACCTCTAACAGAGTAAGTTGCAGAGTTGAGCATTTGAGGAGGCACAGATGGAATTGACCGGATCACAGATTTTACTTGAATCTTTAAAGCTTGAAGGGGTGGATACTGTTTTTGGCTACCCTGGCGGAGCAGTTATCAATATTTATGATGATCTCTACGAATCATCCATCAACCATGTTTTAACCCGGCACGAGCAGGCTGCGGTGCATGCTGCCGATGGATATGCCCGCTGTACTGGCAAGGTTGGTGTTGCTATTGCGACCAGTGGTCCCGGTGCGACTAATACCGTAACCGGAATTGCGACAGCTTACATGGACTCAATTCCAATGGTGATTATTACGGGTCAGGTTCCAACTCCCCTGATCGGTAATGATGCGTTTCAGGAGGCGGATATGTGTGGCATTACCCGCCCCTGTACCAAACATAATTATCTGGTTAAGGACATTCGTGATCTGGCCAGAATCCTCAAAGAGGCATTTTATATCGCTCGAACCGGTCGCCCGGGTCCGGTTTTGGTTGATCTGCCGAAGGATATTCAGGTCACTACACATAAATTCAGTTATCCCGATAAAGTGAGTTTGCGCGGTTATAAGCCAACCTATAGCGGGAATATCCGGCAGATAGAAAAAGCGGCAAAAATGATTCTTGCCGCCCGCAAACCGGTTCTCTACGTCGGTGGGGGGATCACCCTGTCAGGCGCTGATGATGTATTGCTTAAGCTGGCAGAACAGACCAAAATCCCCGTGACAACAACTCTGATGGCGATGGCTGCTTTTCCTCAGCGGCACCCGCTGGCTTTGGGAATGTTGGGGATGCACGGAACGTTTTATGCCAACATGTCAGTCACAGAGTGTGATCTGCTGATTGCTGTCGGTTCCAGATTTGATGATCGGGTCACCGGCCGAATCGACAGTTTTGCTGAGAAAGCGAAAATTATTCATGTCGACATCGATCCAACTTCGATCGGAAAGAATGTCGCAACGGACCTGCCGATCGTCGGTGACCTGAAAGATGTATTGGGTAAGTTACATGGTTACCTGAATAAAAAACCGGAACTTGTAGAAGATCTGGTTGAAGCGACGGAGGAGTGGCGATCCATGATTAGCGAGTGGAAAGAACGTCATCCAATGACTTATCGTTCCTCCAAATCGGTGATCAAACCACAGTTTGTTATTGAAAAAATCAGTGAGATGACCGCTGAGGATGCCATAATTACAACTGAGGTTGGCCAGCATCAGATGTGGGCAGCCCAGTTTTTTACTTTCAGAGAGCCAAAAACTTTCCTGACTTCTGGTGGTTTGGGAACCATGGGGTTTGGTCTGCCAGCGGCTCTGGGGGCTCAGGTGGCGTATCCTGATCGTCAGGTTATTGATATTTCTGGAGATGGCTCTTTCCAGATGAATTCCCAGGAACTGGCAACTCTGGTGCAGTATAAACTCCCGGTGAAAATTGCTATCCTCAATAACAATTATCTGGGTATGGTTCGTCAGTGGCAGCAGATGTTCTTTGAAAAACGCTACAGTCAGACCGTTATGGAGTTGCCAATTGATTTTATTAAACTTGCTGAAGCCTATGGTGCTACCGGTTTGCAGGCGACAAAAGTTGATGAAGTTGAAGCGACTATCAAGCAGGCATTAGAAACGCCGGGTCCAGTATTGATGAATTTTATTGTTTCCCGGGAAGAAAATGTTTTACCGATGGTTCCTGCGGGTAAAGCAATTCACGAAATGGTTCTTGCTTCCTGATGAGTGCTATAGACAGAACGGCCAACTATAGGCCGGGAGGATTAAGTCAATGAAACATACAATTTCGGTCCTGGTAGAAAATGAATTTGGGGTTCTCTCTCGCATTTCAGGATTATTTTCCGGGCGTGGCTTTAATATTGAGAGCCTTTCTGTGGCTCCAACAATGGATACCGATCTCTCCCGTATGACTCTGGTGACACGGGGTAATGATCAGGTTCTGGAACAGATTACCAAACAACTGAATAAACTCATTTCTACCATCAAAGTTGTTGATTTTACCGGTGGAGATTATATTGAGCGTGAGTTGGCTCTGATTAAAGTTTCAACCGATGCGGAAAGCAGGGCAGAGGCGTTGCGGATTGTCGATATCTTCCGTGCCAAAGTTATCGATGTAACGCCTAAATCCTACACGATTGAAATTACCGGTGCCCCGGCGAAAATAAATGGTATTTTGGAACTGTTGCGACCGATGGGGATCAAGGAAGTTGTTCGTTCGGGCCCTGTCGTTATTGGCCGTGGTGCTAAAGGTGTTGTTGCTTAATTTTTATTGAATGAGGTTTTCATGCAGAACAAAAATCAACTGATTGTCAGCGAAGGTTATCCATTTATTATTCTGTTTGGTTTTATTACTCTGGTATTTGCCCTCTTGGGTTGGGTGATTTTGACCCTTTTGTTTTTATTTTTAACCCTGTTCAGCAGCTACTTTTTTCGTAATCCGGAACGAGTTATTCCTGCAGGTGAGGATCTGCTTATTGCTCCAGCAGACGGTAAAATTATTTTTGTCGGGGAGGTTCAGGAGGATCGTTATTTTAAAGAACAGGTCACTAAAGTCAGTATTTTCATGTCTGTTTTTAATGTTCATGTGAATCGGGTTCCCTGTGATGGGAAAGTCGTTGCTATGTATTATAATAAGGGTGGTTTTGTTAATGCTTCTTATGACAAAGCCAGTGAGAGTAATGAACAATCCGGGATTCTTCTGGAAACGGGGAGTGGTACACAGATTCTTTTTGTCCAGATTGCCGGATTAATTGCCCGGAGAATTGTCACTTATCCGGTTATTGGTGATCTGTTACAACGGGGCGCACGTTACGGGTTGATCCGCTTTGGTTCCCGGGTTGACATCTATCTTCCAAAAAATGCCAACGTGGCAGTGACCCTTGGTGAACGTACTGTCGCGGGCGAAACTATTTTAGGGACATTGTCTTGAGTGATGACTGTTTAAGAAATGATAAGCGGGAAAATCTCCGTAAAGGGGTTTATCTCCTTCCTAACCTGATTACTGCCGCAGGAATCTTTGCTGGATTCTACGTTATTATTGCTGCAACGGATGGCAATTATCAACGGGCTGCCTGGTTTATTCTGCTTGCAGCTATTTTTGATGGTCTGGATGGGAAGGTTGCCAGGTTAACTGGAACCAGCAGCAAGTTTGGAGTTGAACTCGATTCTCTGGCGGATGTTATCTCCTTTGGTGTCGCGCCGGGAGTTTTGTTATACCTCTGGGCATTGAGACCCTTTGGTAAGCTTGGCTGGCTGGCTGCATTCCTCTATGTCATCTGTGGTGCCTTACGGCTGGCTCGTTTCAATGTGCAGGTTTCTACCGTTGAATCAAGGCGATTTGTTGGCATCCCTATCCCTGCCGCCGCCTGTATCGTTGCGACCTGTGTCCTGCTGTTTTATGAATTAGGCGGTACCGGAA
>JAOZMV010000268.1 GCA_029934095.1 Desulfuromusa sp.
GTGGATAGTTGTTCAGGATGAAAAGGGATATTTATGCTTGCAATTCCTCATGAATTTGCAATCGGTGGGATCTTTATGCCGCCATTGCTGGTTGCTGCAACGCTGGGAACAATAGCTACTGTTGTTACGGCTCGTCTGCTTAATCGCTACCGGTTATCAAAACATTTTTTTTATCCACCTTTGGTATTTTTGGCGTTGATGGCTATTTATACGGTCCTGATCGGGACATTCATTGTCAAGGTATAGTGCATGAAAACTTATTTGAAATATCTGTTGACCGGAACCGTGGTTCTTATTGCTGTTGTACTGGTGCTGTTACAGTATTGGGCTTACGTCACTAATCCCTGGACCCGGAACGGTCAGGTACGGGCCGAAGTGGTTCAGGTCACCCCGCGGGTGTCAGGCCCGATCGTCAAGCTTGAGGTGAAAGATAACCAGTTTGTCAAGGCTGGTGATCTGCTGTTTGAGATCGACCCCCGCACCTTTGCAGTGAGTCTGGCGCAGGCACGCGCCCAGTATGACCAGACAGGTGATAACTATCTGAGTCAGGAAAAGCAGGTTGAGGCGGCTGCAGCTCAGGTTGAAGCGACCCGTGCTCTGGTGCAGCAGGCAAAAATTGCAATCAAGGCATATGACGCTACAATCGCAATGGATAAGGCGGAATACGAGCGGCAGCAGGAGATGTTACCGCATCGGGCGACCTCGCAGAAAGCGGTGGAGCAGGCTAAGGCCAGCTATGCGGTTTCGGTTCAGCAACGCAAGGGGGCGGTGGCTAGCCTGTCTCAGTCGCGGGCTGAATTAGGTCAGGCAATAGCGACTCTGGCAGAGGCTAAGGCCAACCTTGGAGCTCTGGGTGACGCCAATGCCAGTATTCGGGAGGCTCGTGCCAACGTTCGGCAGGCGGAGTTGAATCTGGAGTTCACCCAGGTCAGGGCAGCGGTGGATGGCTATGTGACCAACCTGAATTTGAGGTTGGGAAGCCAATCTGTTGCCAACCAACCGGCACTGGCGCTGGTTGATGTTAACAGTTTCTGGATTGTCGGCTACTTCAAAGAGACCTATATGGAGAATATCAACATTGGGGATGAATCACTCATGACCATGATGGCCTATCCTGACAAGCCCATCAAGGGGCGTGTCGATAGCCTGGGGTGGGGGATTTCGCTGGATGACGGGAGTACCGGTTTTGAGCTGTTGCCGAATGTTAATCCGACCTTTGAGTGGATCAGGCTGGCCCAGAGAGTGCCGGTGAGAGTTCATCCGACCGAGATTCCGGAAGGGGTTGTCCTGCGTGTCGGGATGACCACCTCGGTTCTGATCAGGGACCGTTCCAAGGATAAAGCGGGTACGAAGGAATGAGGCAGGGATTTATATTGAACCATGCTTACGACGCAGAGTTAATTGCCAGAAATTTTTCCGGCAAGTCTGACTCGCTGCGGTCAAAAATCCTCCGCTTTACCATCGTCTGTTTAAGTCTGCTGTTGGTGCTGCCAATCAGCGGTTGCGTCAATCTCGGCCCTGATTATCGACCCCCGGAGGTTGCAGTCGAAACCGATTGGTTGACCCCTGATGATCCGCTGGTGGATAGCGATCAACCGGTGGAGCCAAAATGGTGGCAGACCGCCTTTCATGACCCGGAGCTTGATCAGCTTGTCGAGACCGCATTGCAACAGAATCTGACTCTGCGTTCGGCAGGACTCCAGGTGCTGCAGTCACAGCAACAACTTGCCATTGCCATTGGTAATCAATATCCGCAACAACAGCAGTTGACCGGGGGGCTCTCAAGAGAGAAGTCAGAAGCACTGATCTTCAACAATTACAATATGGGGATCAATCTTGGCTGGGAGGCCGATTTCTGGGGTCGATTCAGACGTCAGGTGGAATCGGCATCAGCCAATCTGGATGCCAGTGTCGCCAGTTATGATGGTGCGCTGCTGTCAATAGTTTCCCAGGTGGCACAGAACTATATCCTGATCCGGACTTACCAGAGCCGGATTAATGTGGCCGAAGATAATATTAAACTTCAGGCTGAAAGTTTACGGATCTCCAATGCTAAACTAGCTGCCGGGGAAGTCAGTGAACTGGATGTGAATCAGGCCGAAACCTTGCTGAATAATACCAAGGCAAGTGTTTTTTCATTGGAATCATCCCTGCAACAGTTCAAAAATTCACTTGCAATTCTACTGGGAACCCCCCCCCAGGAGTTTAATTACCTTTTCGATGGTAAAGCTGAAATCCCTTCGACCCCGGCTGACATTGCTCTTGGCATGCCGCAGGATCTGATTCGCCGTCGCCCGGATATCCGTACTTCTGAACGGCAACTGGCAGCACAGAGTGCCCAGATCGGGTTCGCGGTGACGGAGCTTTATCCCCATTTTACTATTGGTGGATCGATCGGCTCAAGCTCGGTCAACACCCAAACTTTTTTAGACAATAACACTCAAACCTGGAGCATGTTCGGGATGTTTGAGTGGAATATTTTCAATTACGGCCGCCTGCAGAGTAACGTCAGATTGCAGGATGCTCTGTTTCAACAGCTTCTGGTCGATTATCGGAATCTCATTCTGCAGGCTCAAGGTGAAATTGAAAGCTCCATTGTCGCCTATCTTACCTCTCATGGAGAGTTGACCTCATACCGTCTGGCGGCAAAGGCATCGCAACAGGCTGTGACTATTGCGACAATTCAGTATCAGGCTGGTGAGATCCCTTTTAACACTCTGATCACCACGCTGACTGCCAATGTGCAACAGCAGGATCTGTTTGCCTCTACCCAGGGGAGTGTTGCCACAAATCTGGTCCAGCTCTATAAGGGCCTTGGCGGGGGGTGGGAGATCCGTGAAAACAAGGATCCGGTCGATTT
>JAOZMV010000269.1 GCA_029934095.1 Desulfuromusa sp.
AACCTCCTGGCGTGGTTGAGGCTGGGTATTAACTGTTTATTTCTGGGCATTTAAATAGCAACTATGGCGCCAATATGATTCGCCACGCTGGTATTGCAGATGACCGGCAAGCCACAAACTGTTACTTGCAATAAATTTGTTGGATTGAGTTTGAAAGTATGTTATTAATAAAAAATAATTATGATCAATGGTGTTTCAAACCGCACTGATAGGTCTTTATTGAACAATATTTGGAGTAACCTTGGCTAGTCGTTTTTCAGTTATATTGATCCCGGAAGGCAACAATAAGGTGCGGCGCATCCGCATCCGGGGCGGGATTGTTAACTCCTTACTCTGTTGCTGCTTTATCTTTGCCGGACTGCTTGCTTTCTTTGCTTATAGTTATTTCAACTTCACTGTCGATCATGATGAATTGCAGCGACTCAGGGTTTCAACCAGCCAGCAGCGGCAGACTTTACAGCGCCTGGTTCTCGATTTAGAAGAGGCTCATCAGCAGATGAATGCTCTTGCAGAAACTGAGGCGCGGGTACGACAGCTGGCAAATCTGGAAACTGTTCCACAAGGTATCCCGGTCGCTATTGGGGGGCTTCCAGAGGCCGGATCAACAGAGACGGTTGATGAAATACAACGGCAGATCAATAAACTGCAGGTTGATATAGAGCTTCGGCGACAGAGTCAGGAAGATGTGCGCAACCTTCTTAATGACCAAGTTTCACTCAGTCGGGCAACTCCTGAAGGTTGGCCAACAAAAGGGTGGTTGACCTCTTATTTCGGTATGCGGAAATCTCCTTTTACTGGTCGGCGGGTGATGCATGAGGGGCTCGATATCGCAGCGAATACCGGGACACCCGTTGTTGCAACAGCTGATGGAATCATAGCGCGAGTTAGATATTCTCCCGACTATGGTAAAATGGTGGTTATTGACCATGGTTATGGCTATCGCACTATCTTTGGGCATAATTCAAAAATCCTTGTTAAAGCGGGTCAGCGCATCAAGCGTGGTGATCTGGTTGCCAAGGTTGGTAATACGGGGCGTTCGACAGGGTCACACCTGCATTATGAGCTACGCTTAAACGGCGTTCCCATCGATCCGCGAAAAACCCTCTAGATCTTAAATCTTTCTTTTCCAGGTTCTCTCTCTGGGGCTTCGGCCGATTCAAGTTTTCCTTTCTTGATAGTTTACAACTTCCGATAATTGCAACGTTTTGTCATTTCTTAAATGCTTGTGAGTGGTTCTTTTCCTGTGCTACTATGCCGACCGTTGTTGGCTCGTGGATTGTAGATTTTTCTACTTTTTTTTAGTCTTTACCCTGGTTGTAATTTTTGACAGGGATTTCTGGAGTATATTTCAGTAATGATTCGTAATTTGGTGAAAAAAGTTATTGGCAATAAGAACGATCGTGACCTTAAAAAACTGCAGCCGATGGTTGATCAGATTAATTCACAGGAAGCCGGTTTTGCAGCGCTGACTGATGAACAACTACAAGCTAAAACTGTTGAATTCCGGCAACGTCTGGATTCTGGCGAAACCCTGGAAGTGTTGCTAGCCGAAGCTTTTTCTGTCGTCAGGGAGGCGAGTAAAAGGGTTCTCGGCTTGCGCCCCTTTGACGTTCAGTTGATTGGTGGAATGGTTCTGGATGCTGGAAAAATTGCCGAGATGAAGACCGGTGAGGGGAAGACCCTGATGGCGACCCTTCCCATCTATCTCAATGCCTTGACCGGTAAAGGGGTTCATGTCGTTACCGTGAATGATTATCTGGCAAAACGTGACGCTGCCTGGATGGGGGAGCTTTATACCTTCTTGGGGTTGACAGTCGATTGTGTCGTTCATGGCTTAACCGATGTGCAGCGCAAGGCGGCTTATGCTGCAGATATTACTTACGGAACCAATAATGAGTTCGGCTTCGATTATTTGCGGGATAATATGAAGTTCGATCTGGAAGACTACGTTCAGCGTGATCTGCACTATGCGATTGTTGATGAGGTTGACTCAATTCTAATCGATGAAGCAAGAACCCCGCTGATCATCTCCGGACCCAGCGAAAATTCCAGTGAGCTCTATTATACCGTTGACCAGATTATTCCCCGGTTGAAAAAGGGTGAGGTGATTGAAGAACGGGATGGAAAGATTGGACAGTCAACAAAAAGACATACCGGGGATTTTACCGTTGATGAAAAGGCCAAGTCATCTGCTTTAACCGAGGAAGGGGTGATGAAGGTCGAGCAGTTGCTCAACGTGGATAACCTGTACGAGTCAAAAAATATTGAACTATTGCACCATGTCAATCAAGCACTCAAGGCTCATGCATTGTTTCAGCGAGATGTTGATTATGTTGTACAGGAGGGTGAAGTTCAGATTGTTGATGAGTTTACCGGTCGTTTGATGCCGGGGCGGCGTTGGAGTGATGGTTTGCACCAGGCAATTGAGGCCAAGGAGCGGGTGAAAATTGCCAATGAGAATCAAACTCTGGCGACAATTACTTTCCAGAATTATTTCCGCATGTATGAAAAATTGGCAGGGATGACCGGTACCGCAGAGACTGAGGCTGCTGAATTTAATGAAATATATAAGCTGGATACGGTTGTTATCCCGACTAATCGACCCATGCAGCGCGATGATATGGCCGATGTCATCTACAAAACAGAAAAAGAAAAATTTTTGGCTGTGGTTGAAGATATTGTTGAATGCCATGAAAAGGGGCAACCGGTTCTGGTTGGAACAATCACTATTGATAAATCGGAGGTCATTTCCGATCTGCTGAAAAAACGGGGAGTTCGCCATAATGTCCTCAATGCTAAACAGCATGAGCGTGAGGCATATATTGTCGCCCAGGCCGGGAGTAA
>JAOZMV010000270.1 GCA_029934095.1 Desulfuromusa sp.
AAAATAGGTATTCATCACTTTTTTGATGATTGCATGGGAGCTTGAAACCGCCGGATTGTCAATCCGGATATCATTCTTCACGTTACGTCCGATACTGATCTGCTCATTTTCTGTTTCAAATGTGTCGAGGTTTTTCCCCTGATACTTTAATTCAATTTTTAACATCACTTTCTCCTTTTCATTTTGTCTTGGTGACTTATGGTCACTCTTCGTCAAGTTGCTCTATTTGTAGCAGGATCGCAGTAATATTATCTTTCCCTCCTGCAGCAAGTGCTGCATTGATTAAGGCGTCACAGCGAAGATCTATTGTTCCCGGTTGTCTGAGATGTTTTTCTATTTCGGTATCGGATACCATGTCGGTCAGTCCATCGGAACAGAGCAAAAATTGATCTGTGGAGGCAAGAGATATTTTGGTCTGATAGATGTCCAGCTGAGGGCTGAGGCCAATTGCCTGCAGGAGAATATTTCCCAGCGATGAACTCTTTGCCTGTTCCGGTGTAATTGTCCCCTGTCGTAGTTGTTCCCCTACCAGAGAGTGATCATCGCTTAATTGTTGCAGTTTCTGGTTGCGTAAACGATAGATCCGGCTGTCACCAACGTGGGCAAGGTACCCCTGTTGCTGATGCAGCAGGATGATACTCAGGGTTGTCCCCATCCCATGGAGAGAGGGGTTGACCTTGGCTGCTTGCCTGACTGCCAGGTTTGCTTCAGTCACCGCTTGCTTGAGCTGCTGTTGAGGATTGGTTTTATCGACGCTGTGTAAAACTTGACAGACGGTCTCGACTGCTATCTGACTGGCAACTTCACCTGCAGCATGGCCTCCCATCCCGTCGGCAACGATAAACAGTCCCCGCTGTTTATCGACAAAATATCGATCTTCGTTATTGTTACGACTCAGCCCGATATCGGTTTTTGCACAAACTTGTAGTTTCATGATCCACCCAGTTTTTTGTCCAATGCCAGCAGCTCCCGTTGCAGTGCTGCGGCAGATTTGAAACGGCTGGTTAAACTCTTTTGTAGGAGTTTATCGACAATAGTGTAGCAGAGGGGTGGTAATTTGCGGCAATTCTTCTTCAGCGGTCGGTAGTTGGAGTTGGAAATATTGTACATCAGTGTTGTTATGCTTTCACCCTGAAACGGTTTGACCCCACTGAGAAGTTCGTACATCACGACTCCAAGAGAAAAAAGGTCTGAGCGACCGTCGACTTTTTTTCCGGCGACCTGTTCCGGGGACATGTAGTTGGGGGTGCCGAGGATGATCCCGGTTTCGGTTTTGGAATTGGTCGTGATCCGGGCGATCCCAAAATCGGTGACTTTAGTTTGACCCTCCGGCAACAGGATAATATTGGCCGGTTTGATATCCCGATGAACCACCCCCTGTTGATGAGCGTACTCAAGTGCACTGGCTATTTGTAGAATGATCTTGATAACCTGGGCAACCGGTAACCGTTTCTTCAGACTGCAGTGGTAACTCAAGTCCTTCCCGGCGAGGAATTCCATAGCAAAAAAAGCCAGGTCCGCCTCTTCTCCAACATCGTAGATGGTGACAATGTTGGGGTGGCTGAGATTGCCCGCAGCTTCTGCTTCACGGAAAAACCGTTTTTTGACCTGGGGCAGTTCTTTGGCATCAATCTGCTGGTAGGAGAGGGTTTTAATCGCAACCTGCCGATTGATTTTCGGGTCAATCCCCAGATAGACAGTCCCCATCGCTCCCTGTCCGAGTTCCCGCTGAATCTGGTAACGGCCCAGAGTCGGTTTTTCTCCCGATGACTTTAGAATGACAGTCGCATTATTATCCCGACCCAAAGAGGTGACTTGTTCATCTCCCTGGAGCTGTTTCAGGCGGGTTTTGGTGTCACGGAAACGTCCCGATTGTAAGAGATGCTGATAGATGGAGATGGCATTATGGGGCATCCGTTTCCGTTCAAATTCGAGGCCGAGATTATAGAGGACCATCTTGCCCGGTTTTGTTTTTGGTTCGATTAAAAGGGCTTTTTCCAATGCCAGATCAAGTAATCCCTGTTCCTGAAAACGTTGCACCTGAGCCCGATAATTTTCCTGCTTGTAGTGATTTTGCTGCCGCTGTCCAAGATGGCCGCGAACCAGAACAAAACCGCCCAGGCAGAGGAGAACGGCTGGAACAATTTTCAACCAGATTCCAAATATAATCAGGCTGGTTGCCGCAGTAAGAACCCAACTACTTAAAAATAGCAGCAGCGTTACGAATCCGGCCTGGGGCGAGAGTCTTGGAACCAGGAGGATGAGAAGCAGGATAAAAAAGAGGATGACGGATGTTTCCACCAGCCAACACCAGCTTGGCCGCTGCGGCGCCGAGTTAGCTAACAGCGTAGCGGTTGTCAGAGCGGCAAGTTCACTGGTGCTCATATCGCCATATCCGGCGACCTGATGACGGTCTCCATAGCTGTTGGTCGGGCCGATCAGGATAACTTTATCCCGTAGAGCGTTCTTTTTCAGCTTATTTTGGAGTAAATCAGAGGCTTTGAGAATCTGAAAAGGTGGTTGCCCAGTGTGGACATCAAAGAGCATGCGATAGTAGCCAATAACCGGAATCTGCAAGCTGCCGGATTGTAACCTTCCAGCCAATTCCGCTGGGATTATCTGCAGATCTCCACCCCGGGTCTGGATCGCAAGTTGCAGAGGCAGTGACGGGAGCAACCTTTTCTCTCCGGGTAGCAGTAATATCTGACTGCGGATTTTCCCATCTGAATCTGGAGAAAAAATCAGATGCCCCATGGGCAAGGATTGAACCGATTTAGAACCTGTGGTTAAAAAACTCCACTCTTCCGGGTGATTCAGGCGGTACTGAGCCAATGGATT
>JAOZMV010000271.1:0-1452 GCA_029934095.1 Desulfuromusa sp.
GGCCACCGTGCTTACGGGGTTGAAGCGGCAGCAGAAAATTATTTTGATAAAAATGTCGAGGAGTTGACTCTGGCAGAATCGGCAATCATGGCCGGTCTTCCTCAAGCCCCCAGTCGCTATTCTCCCTACCGCCACTATCAACGTGCCATGGATCGGCAAAAATATGTTCTCGGCCGAATGGTCAAAGAGGGATATATCACCCCGGATGAGTATACTCAGGCGGCAGAGGAAGAGGTGACGATTAAACCCCGGCTGAACAATCTGCTGGAGGTTACTGCCTATTTCAACGAACAGGTTCGCCGCTATCTGGAAGAACAGTTTGGGGAGGAACTCCTCTATACCGGAGGTCTGGAAGTTGAAACCAGCATCAATCTACCGATGCAGAAATTTGCCCAGCAAGCGGTTAAAGAAAATCTTCGTGCTCACGATAAACGCCGTGGTTATCGTGGTTCTCAACAGGTTCTGGATGAGACCGCACAGGCAGAATTTTTACTCACACAGCAGGAACAGTTTACCGCTGAGCCCCTGACCGCCGACAGCTATACCCAGGCGATTGTGGTCGGACAAAATGGGGATCAAATCCTCTGTAAAATTGGTTCTGGAGATGGTTCGATTTCGATCAAAGAATCAAAATGGGCTGCGCCAATTGAAGTGACAGATGCCGATGTTGAACCTCTGGGAAATGCCGGGGAGGAAAAACAGACCCTGCTTCCCCTCGGTTCACTGATTGATGTCAAAGTTCTTGATCTTAAATCTGAATTGATAAAACTTGGTCTGGAGCAAGCTCCTCTTGCCCAGGGGGCCCTGGTTGCCGTAGACCCCTTCAGCGGCCAGATCAAGGCAATGGTTGGGGGTTATGATTTCAAAGAAAGTCAATTCAACCGGGCAATCCAGGCCAAACGCCTCTCCGGCTCGGCGATTAAACCAATTATCTATGCCGCAGCTCTCGATCATGGTTATACCCCTGCCACCATTATCCTCGATACCCCATTGATCTATGAAAATAGAGAAATTGATACCGGTAAGCTGGAGGAGTGGAAACCAAAAAACTATGAGCAGAAATTTTATGGCCCAACCCGCTTCCGCTTCGCCTTAGCTCACTCCCGCAATGTTGTTACAATTAAGATTCTTGAGGATATAGGGATCAACTATGCAGCGAACTATGCTAAAAAGTTGGGGATCGAAACACCTTTAGAGAGAGATCTCTCCATGGCTCTGGGCTCAACCGCCATCACCCCGCTGGAAATGCTGACCTCCTACACGGTTTTTGCTAATGGTGGGGTTCTGGTGCCACCAACCTATATCACCCGAATTCGCAACCGCAATGGACGGATTCTCCAATCGATTGATCCGGCAGACTTTGTCAATGGGATGGCTGCAGATCAACGCCTGATCCGTAAACCCCCACGACGAGTCATTTCACCTGAAACCGCCTACCTGGTCACTAATATT
>JAOZMV010000271.1:1552-2809 GCA_029934095.1 Desulfuromusa sp.
CCGCTGCAAAACTTCCGGATCCCTGACACGATTGAATTTCATCCAATCGATAAAGAGAACGGGCTGCTGCTGGCAGAGGATGATAAAAAGGCTTATTTTGAGGTCTTTGCTCCGGGAACTGCACCGACCCGAATAAGTGGCGACAAGCAATTGAAAGCCAGAGATTTTTTCCGTTTGGACCTGGAAGAGACATTGTAACTTCGGTACTGGTTTTCCCCTTGCCTTAGAGATTCTCATTTGCTGCTGAACATTTTTATAAATGGAGATACCCCGTGTCAATATTTCAAGACCTTGAGACCCTGGTCAAAATCAATTCCTTTACCACCAATAAGCAAGGCGTTGACAAAGTAGGAAAACAGCTGCGCAGCTGGTGTGAGGAGCTGGGGATGAAACAGCGTCGTTTCTCACGGGAGTTCATTGGCGACCACCGCCTCTTTTCTTCAGAACACGTACCCGGCCAAAAAATTCTCCTTGTTGGCCATCTGGATACCGTTTTCCCTCCCGGACAGTTCGAAACCTATCACGATGATGGTGAATGGCTTTATGGTCCGGGTGTTTGTGATATGAAAGGGGGATTGATGGTTGCCCTCGAAGCGCTGAGAAATGTTTACCGCGTCCACCGGAAGATTGAGAACATCGATTTTCTCTGTGTTTCTGATGAGGAAACGGGGAGTGATGACTCAAACTCCCTGACCTCCAAACTTTGCTCCAATTACGACTACGTTATGGTGTTTGAAGCCGCCGGGCAAGCAATGGAGCTGGTGATCGGCCGTAAAGGAGTGGGGACCTGGACGATCGATATTGAGGGGAAAGCGGCCCACGCCGGAAATAAATACAGCGAAGGGACAGACGCCAACCTTGAGGCGGCCTACAAATTACAAAAGCTGGTTGCCATGACCGATCTGGATCAAGGTTCGACCGTTAATGTCGGTAAGATTCAGGGGGGAATAGGAGCGAATACCATATCCCCAATGGCATCTCTGGTCGTTGAAATGCGTTTTACCAGCGGACCTGAAAGAGATCGTCTCCTTGTCGGTCTGGATAATATTGTCGCTGAAGCAACGGTACCGGGAACGATTTCCCGATTGTCGGGTCGGCTGCAACGAGATGTGATGGAGCCCACCGATCAGCAGGCTGTTCTGGTTGAAAAGATAAGAGAAATATCAAATACCCAGATATTGACCGAATGCCGCGGTGGCGGGAGTGATGCAAATATCACCGCTGCTTCCGGTGTTGTCACTCTGGATGGATTTGGCC
>JAOZMV010000272.1 GCA_029934095.1 Desulfuromusa sp.
TCAGATTATATCCGCGGCCAATAGTAATTTTGATTTTGATTTTGAATCTTCATGATCGGTGGGTTAATGATTGATATGACTTGACATTTTCTCACCAGTCGTATCTTCTGAACCGGTTAATCCCATACATTAAACATCCGCTGATACCTCCTCGGGGGGGGCAATCTGATGCACAGTTTTTATACTTTCATGACCGCGCTGTTCACCTCTCTGCTGATGGTCCCTTTTTTGCGTCGCTGGGCATTGGAACGTGGTCAACTCGATCAACCGGACGCGCGTAAACAGCACACTGTGCCAATGCCACGCCTTGGCGGGATTGCGATCTTCCTCTCATTTCTGTTCTCTGCGATCATTTTTGTTCCAGTCGTCCATTGCACACGTGGCATCCTTGCCGGAGGTCTGGTGATTTTCGTCACCGGTCTGATTGACGATATGCGTGGTCTTTCGTCCCGGCAGAAATTTGTCGGTGAAGTGGCCGCCTGTCTTACTGCCATCGTCGTAGGTGAACATTATCTGGTCACCCTTGGCGACCTGTTTGGTTTCGGTGAAATTCTGCTGCCAGTCTGGCTGGGTGTCCCCTTTACTGTATTCGCCGTGGTTGGTGTGATTAATGCTATTAATCTGATTGATGGTCTGGATGGCCTGGCAGGTGGGGTGTCACTGATTGCCCTGGTTGCTTTTTTGCTTTTCGGGTTGCTCACCAACGACGCAACAGCGATGTTGCTTTCTGCTGCGATGATTGGTGGGATCCTCGGTTTTCTTAAGTATAATTTTTATCCGGCACGTATTTTTATGGGAGATGCCGGTAGTTTAACGGTTGGTTTTGTGCTCGGTTTTCTGGCTGTGCATGTGACTCAGCACCCGGGTAGTGTCGTCAGTCCGGTGGTGCCCCTGTTGATTCTTGGTGTACCAATTGCTGATACCATCTGGGTTATGTCACGGCGGGTACTCAAGGGTGATAGTCCCTTTTCACCAGATCGTACCCATGTACACCATCGATTCCTTAATCTCGGTTTTGAACACCGCTTCACAGTAGTGATCATCTATGGGATCACCACTTTTTGGGTGGTTTTTTCTGTGCTTGGTATGCAGCTACCCGATTATGTGCTGCTCTATAGCTTTCTGGGGTTGAATATCATCGGTTATCTGCTGCTTTCCCGATTGCAACATCGGTATGAGCTTAAATCCAGAGTGATGAAAGATACCCATGAGAGTCTCCGTACCTCAGTTATCTATGTCCGTTTGAGTCATTTTGCTGATACGGTTATTCCCGTGCTGCAGGGTGTTTTGGCGGTTTATGCCCTGCTGACTGGCTACGAAATGGTGCTACAGACCGAGATAAGCTGGCAGTTCGTTGGTCTGCTGCTGCTGATTGGGGTCGGCATTAAACTTTGGGGTGGCACAGATAACCAGTTTGTTATGCTGATTGTTTACACTGCGACAGCTCTTGCAGCTTACGAAGTCTGGAGCGCTGAGAACCACTTTATCTTCGGCATAACGGTTAAACGGCTCGGTGATCTGCTGATTGGTTCGATGGTGGTTCTGTCCTGTGCCAAGTTTGTTCTGCGCAAACCGGCTGAGTTTTTTCTGGCCACTGTCGATTTTCTGGTGCTGTCTATCTGTATCACTGTGGCCGTCGCTTCCCATGCCGGTGCTTTCAGCCTTTCTATTGCCGGTCCTTTGCTACGCTTTATCCTCCTGTTGTTTGCCATCCGTACTGTACTCACTCGTAAAGGGAATACCCTCGCCGTAGTCAGTAATGCTACGCTGGTTTTTCTGTTACTGCTGTTAGGGTGGATTTTTGTGCAGAGCTGATAGCTCTAATATTTTCTCATCCCGTCACTATCTACCATTGTTACAAAAAATCCCCTTAAATCCCTTGCTTTAGATGCCCATTTGATGACAAAATATCAAGTTTGTGGAACATGTTCTGAGATTTTTATCGAGGTGTTGAAATGGAGTTTGTTCGGGCTAAAAGTGCCGGCTTCTGTATGGGTGTCAGTCTGGCATTAAATAAGCTGGATGAAACTATTGAGAAGAAAAATATCTCCGGGGATATCTACATCCTCGGTTCGATAATCCATAACCCCCAGGTGGTTGCAGAATATGCAGAAAAAGGGGTGATCAGCGCCGATGTCCCTGAGGATATCCCTGCCGGTTCGATTGTTGTTATCCGCGCTCACGGTATTACCAAGCAGGTTCAGCAAGCTTTGGCAGAGCGGGGTATCCATGTCATTGATGCAACCTGCCCCAAGGTGAAGGATGCCTGCCTGCTGATTGAAGAAAACACCGATAAGGGGAGGGTGTTGCTACTGTTTGGTGAAGAGGCCCACCCGGAGGTTAAATGTCTGCTGAGCTATGCTGCGGCTGATACGGTTGTTTTTGACACCCTGGCAGAATGTCAGAAGTGTGATCTCGATCCCGCCCTTAAATATTGTTTGGCGGCACAAACGACTCAGGATAGGCATGTTTTTGATGCAATCAGTCGTGAACTCTCAAAACGTAAGGGTCTCGATCTGGTTGTCCTTAATACCATCTGTCATGCGACCATGGTGCGGCAGGGGGAAGCGACTAAAATTGCCGATAAATCTGATTTTGTCATTGTCGCTGGTGGTTATAACAGCAGTAATACAAGGCGTCTGGCTCAGGTTATAGAAACCAGTGGTACCGCGGCTCTGCACGTTGAGACGGCGGATGAATTACCCCTGGCTGAGTTACAGAAATTTGCAAAAATCGGCCTGACGGCAGGGGCATCAACGCCGAAAAAGATTGTTGATGAGATTCAGGCGGTTCTGGAATCTCTTTAG
>JAOZMV010000273.1 GCA_029934095.1 Desulfuromusa sp.
TCGCCACCACAACCTCCTGGAGGAAAATCAATGAATCCTGCCGCACTGATTCCCACACCTGATGCCATTCCCGTCCCCTGGGGTTGGTTTTATGTTCTGCTGACGTTAACCTTTGTGCTGCATATCCTGGTGATGAATGCCATGTTAGGCGGCGGGATCATTGCTCTGATCAGCGCTTTTCGCGGCGGCGAACAGAACACCCTGCTAGGCAAAGAAATCGGCTACAAATGGCCCTATACCATTGCTTTTGCTGTCAACCTTGGGGTCGCTCCACTGCTGTTCGTGCAAGTTCTGTATGGCCAGTTCATTTACAGCAGTACAGTTCTAATGGCGATCTGGTGGTTCTCAATCTTCGGCCTGCTGATTCTCGCCTATTACGGAGCTTACATCTATGATTTTAAGTTTGATTCGTTAGGCAACCTGCGCATCATTATGCTCGTATTTTCTGTTTCGATCCTGTTATTTGTCGGCTTTATGTTCAGCAATAACATGACCCTGATGCTTCAACCGGAAAAATGGCAAGCTTATTTCAATAACGCAGGTGGCACATTACTCCTTTTGAGTGACCCCTCTCTGTTCCCGCGCTACCTCCATTTTGTCATTGGAGCGGTTGCCGTTGCAGGTCTATTTCTCGCTCTGATTGGACACTTCCGTTTTATGAAGAGTTCAGTTAATCGGGAAACCCTGATTACCAAAGGAATGAAATACTTCACCTATTCAACAGCTCTCCAGATTATTATTGGCTTCTGGTTTCTTATCGCGCTACCTAAAAGGGTGATGATGGTTTTTATGGGTGGCAGCGCTTGTGGAACAGTTCTGCTGCTGCTTGGAACCATCCTGGGATTTGTTGTACTCTATTTCGGTTATAAAAAACGGGTTGTCGTGTCATCGGTTATCACACTGGTTACTTTGATCGTCATGGTATTCATGCGCGATCTTGTGAGAATTGCCTATCTGAAGCCCTACTTCCGACTACCTGACCTGGTGGTAGAACCACAATACTCACCGTTTATCTTTTTCCTGGTTATCTTTGCCATCGGGCTGGCCTTAGTTGGCTACATGCTGAAACTTGCCTTTGGTTGCCGTCAGGAGGTGGAAAAATGAATTATCCTGTCTGGGATCTAAGTACTTTCGGTGGTGGTTTTCTGATTGCATTTGTTGCTGTTATCCATGTTCTGGTTTCACACTTTGCAGTCGGTGGTGGTCTGTTTCTGGTAACGCTGGAGAAAAAGGCCTATCGAGAAAACGATGACGGATTGCTCAATTACGTAAAAAAACACAGTAAATTTTTCCTGTTACTCACCATGGTTTTCGGTGGACTGACCGGAGTTGGAATCTGGTGGACCATTGCTCTACTTAACCCGGCGGGAACCTCAAGCCTGATTCATACTTTTGTTTTTGGCTGGGCTGCTGAGTGGGTCTTCTTTTTTTGTGAAATTGTCGCTTTATTCATTTACTTTTACACTTTCGGAAAGATGGATCGAAAAAACCATCTTATCATCGGTTGGCTATATTTCTTCTGCGCCTGGATGTCGCTCTTTTTGATCAACGGAATCATCGGCTACATGCTTACTCCAGGAGCCTGGATTGAAAATCACAACTTCTGGTCAGGCTTCTTTAATCCAACCTTCTGGCCTTCATTAGTTTTTCGTACTGGCCTTTCACTTGTTCTTTGTGGCGTGTTCGGCTTTGTCACCGCAGCTTTTCTTAAAGACGAGAAACTGCGGCAAAATATCATGCGCACCTGCGCAGCCTGGGTTGCTATCCCCTTTTCCCTGATGGTCGGTGGGGGCTGGTGGTATTTCATAGCAATCCCGGAACCTGCCAAAACAATCATGTTGGAAAAATCTCCAGAAATTGCCGATTATTTACAACTGATGATCTGGGTGATGCCAATCCTGTTTATCGCCTCAATGATTATGACAATCCGTCTGCCAAATAGTTTTCAGAAAGTTTTCTGCTTTGTTATTGTCGGCATTGCTCTGGTCTATTTTGGCGCGTTTGAATTTATCCGTGAGGGTGGTCGCCGCCCTTTTATCATCTACGACTACATGTATTCAAACCAGGTTTACGTCAAGGACATCCCAGAAATTCAGAAAGCCGGATTTCTTGCTTCGGCCAAATGGGTCAAGCATAAAGAGGTCACCGATGAAAACATACTGGAAGTGGGCCAGGACCTGTTCAAGTATCAGTGCAGTGCCTGCCATTCGGTGGACGGGATACTCAATGACATCAAACCACTGATCAAAAAATATGATAATCCCTTCGGTATGGATGCCAAGTTGAACGGACTGGGTAAACTCAATCATTACATGCCGAACTTTTGGGGTAACCGCTCGGAACGCTGGGCACTGGCCAATTATATTGTTTTCGGTTTAAACAATGTCGATCCGCAGACGGTTGACAATAAGGGTGTTGAAGCTCAGGAACTGGCCATCGATATCCCGGAGTTCGACAAGGAAACCGATGAATATGTTCTCCTTGCATGGAACCGGCAGGGAATGCACGGCTTTTCTGATGGTGATGCCTACTGGAGCCTGATGCCACCCGGCAACGACATCTTCGCCCAGCTGGTCAAGCGGGGCGATTCTCCCGAAATTATCATCGAAGGGGTTGAGCTGAACTATCAGATTGAAAAGGGCTTTGAAAATCCCGAAAAACAGGTCCAGTATTGGGATTACTCGGAGCAACTGGTCGGAACCAGACAACCCCCCGGCACCGGAATCACCGGTTCAAAAGTTTCTGGTATCATGAAGGTTGAAGAGGATCATCGTGCCTTTGGTGCCTCAGCTGTTCCGGT
>JAOZMV010000028.1 GCA_029934095.1 Desulfuromusa sp.
TGAAAACCAGCCTCCCCCATCATCCCTGAAAACTCTTCCTGGCTGGGGAACTCAATCACTGAGTCGGGGAGATACTGATAGGCACTCCGTTTTCTTGAGATCAGGCCACCGATGGTCGGCAGCATTTTCTGGAAATAAAAGTAGTAAATCTTACGAAACAGCTGACTTTGGGGCTGGGAAAACTCAAGGATAACAGCTCGGCCACCCGGTTTAAGCACCCGGTACATTTCATTCAGGCCAGCCTGGCGGTCGACAACATTGCGAATACCAAAAGCAATGGTGATCCCGTCGAAACACTCATCAGGATGAGGAATCTCCTCGCAAGGAGCATTCACCAGCATAATCCGCTGACCATGAGGGGATTTTTGCAACTTGGATTGCCCCTGCACCAACATCCCCTGGGTGAAATCCTCCCCGACAATGGTGACAGAAGGATCGGTCTGCTCGGCAACTTCAAGAGCTACATCACAGGTTCCGGTAGCGATATCGAGAACTCGCCCGTTTTTTGGAATACTCAACTGGCTGACAGCAAAACGTCTCCAGCGTCGATCAATACCAAAAGAGAGGAGCCGGTTGAGCAGATCATAACGATAGGCGATATCGTCAAACATCTGCCGCACTCCGCGCCCTTTGTCAGATAACTGAAACATGTGTAAACTCCTGCTTGCGGGGAAGATTATCCGCGTGGGACACTAACACAGAGTCAAACTGCCGCCAACAAAAATGCGGTCGAATTTAAATCTGGAGATAGAACCGATAATGAGCAACGACGATCACCAAAAAACCCCGATTGAAGTCTGTGCAGCGGTCATTCAGCATCAGAACAAAATCCTTATCACCCTGCGTCCAGAAGATAAGCGATTGGGGGGATATTGGGAATTTCCCGGGGGTAAAATAGAAACCGGGGAATCACCACAGACTGCATTAATACGAGAATTGCGTGAAGAACTCGATATTAAAATTGAGGTCGGAGCATTGATAGAAACTGTTCACCATTGCTACGAGTGGGGTAAAGTGGTTATTCTCGCTTACGCGTGCACCTGGAAAAGTGGAGCAATCAAACATCTTGAAGTGAGCGATCATCGCTGGGTTGCAGCGAAAAACCTTCTCGACTATGATATTCTGGCTGCTGACCAGCCAATTATCAAGAAGCTACTTAAATGAGAAATCCCCCTCAATCCCCCTTTTTCTAAGGGGGAAGTTCAAAAGTTTCCCCCTCGGTAAAGAGGGACTGGGGGAAGTTTAAGTTTTAAGTTCCCCTCTTTGGCAAAGAGGGGTTAGGGGAGATTCGAAAATCAAATTCAAGGAGAAATTACCATGAGCATTCGCCTGACAATTTTATGTGAAAACAGCGTCGATCAGGTCAGTCCCTATGGATTATTGGGAGAACACGGATTTTCCTGCCATCTACAGACCCCGGCTGGAAATTTTTTGTTTGATACCGGTGGCGGCATGACAATCATGAATAACGCCGAACTGCTGGGGATAGACTTCACCAGACTCCAAGGTATCATGTTCAGCCACGGCCATTTCGATCATACCGGGGGCCTGCGGCAGGTTCTGGAAAAAACTGGTGAAATTCCGATTTACGCCCACCCCGATCTGTTTTCCAAACACTTCAGCAAAAATAGCGGAAAAATGCACAATATCGGGATCCCCTGGCCACAGGTTGAGCTGGAAGAGCTCGGGGCTGATTTCAAATTTTCCACCACCCCCCAGAAAGTCACCCCAGACCTGCTCCTGTCGGGAGAAGTCCCGCGCATTTCCAAGGTTGAAACGGGTGACCCCAACCTGTTATCGCTGGCGGAAGATGGAACCCAGATCACCGACCCACTCCATGACGATCTGTCGTTGTTTATCCATACCGACAAAGGGTTGGTCATACTTCTCGGCTGTGCCCATGCGGGATTACTGAATATTATTGATCACGCCATCAAACTGACCGGGGAAAGAAAAATCCACATGGTTCTCGGCGGGACCCACCTGAAATTTTGCAGTGAAGAGCAAATGGCAGCAACTTTGGATCGGTTGGAGGAACTTGATGTTGACCTGATTGGAGCATCACACTGTACCGGTCTCAGAGGGGCACGAATGCTGTCTGAGCGATTCGGTCAACGGTTCTTCTCTGCATCGGTTGGAGTTGAGATTGACATCTAAAAACGACCGATAAAACCTGCAGCTTAAAACAAAAGAACCGGGTCTCTTCAAACAAAAAAACAGGGGACCCGGTTCGATCAAACGGCAGGGATCAAGAGCGGAGAATTATCCTGACAACTCCCCGGTTCCCCTTCTGTTCCACCACTCAAAAACAGATTTATTCCCGACGCAAAAACTCCGCTTAAAAAACCACGAAGTTATCCCCTGAAGCAACATTAGAATACTTATATAAAGCTTGACTCTAACTGGTAATTCCTATAGCTTATACAAGATTAGAATATTATTATTGTATTTCTATAACTATAGTCTGCCCCGTATCAAAATATTTTTTGGCGGCAGACACGCAGCTGAAGGTATTTATGCAGAAGGTTCTCACAACCTGGTTGTCCCAACAATGTCAGATACTGCCGGGAGCTGTCCATGCGGAAATCCTGACGGGGCCGCTCGACGAAGGCCCCTACAAGCAGGCAATTTACTGGCCGGATGATGAACACGATCAGACTTCACTGGACCGGGTAGCCCAGGCTGCACTACGGAGCAAGCAGGCGGTTATCAAAAATCTAAACAGCACCATAGAAGAGACGGGCGAACCGTTAGACGCAATTGCCTGCCCGCTGTTTTTAAACGACAAGTTGTTTGGAGTTTTTGCTGTCCAGCTGTCAAATCGTTCACAGCCGATGCAACAGGCTGCCATCCGGCAGATTCAGAATGGGGCAAAATGGCTGGAAACCATGACTGTTCTGCAAGGAACAATGGCCAAAGATCAATTGATCAATCTTGTAGATCTGGTTGCAACCGGCCTTGAAAATGAACATTTCCGGGTAGCGGCAACCGAAGTAGCCAATGAGCTGACCAGCCGTTTTTCCTGCCAGCGGGTCAGTCTTGGCTTCATACACCACAACCGGATTCGTATAGAAGCTATTTCGCATACGCAAAAAATTGATCGCCACAGCAATTTAACCCGTGCGCTGCGCGATGCCATGAATGAAGCGGTGGACCAGAGCAGTGCGCTGATCTACCCACTTGAAACAGAGTCCTCAGCACTGGTGACCCAGATGCACGCCAAACTGGCAGAACAACAACAGGGATCGGCAATCTGCACCATTCCGTTAATCAGGGATGGTCAAGCTATCGGTGCGTTGCTTCTGGAACGTGGCATTGATGAACCCTTCAGCAGAACAAGCGTGGAGCAGTGTCAACAGATTGGTCTGCTGATCGGACCGATACTGGAAAACCGGCGGAGAGAAGAGCGTCCCCTGCCCGCCAAAATTTATGCTTCGCTGCGCGGGTGGTTTGCAAAACTTTTGGGGCCCAACCATCTACCTTTGAAAGTCAGTGTCACTCTCAGTGTCGGATTGCTTCTCTGGCTCTCCCTGGCCGGGGCAATGTTTCATGTTTCCAGTGATTCATTTTTAGAGGCCGGGATCTGTCGCGCCGTTGTCGCACCGCAACAGGGATTCATTGCCAGTTCTGCAGTGCGTGCCGGAGACCTGGTACAAAAAGGGGATCTGCTGGCAACTCTGGATGACCGGGATCTGCTGCTTGAACAGCGTAAATGGCGGAGTCAACGGGCACAACTACTGAAAGAGTATCGGCAGGCATTGGCCGGATATGATCGCGCCGAAGTTGCAATTCTCAAAGCTAAGCGGGCCCAGGCCGAAGCACAGTTACATCTGGTTGAACAGCAACTGCAACGCACCACACTGGTTGCCCCTTTTTCCGGTTTAGTCACCAGCGGCGATCTCAGTCAATCCCTCGGTTCTCCGGTTGAGCGCGGTGAAGTGCTGTATGAAGTCGCCCCGACCGATACTTACCGGGTGGTATTAAAGGTTGATGATCGGGATATCGGCCTGCTCACCCGCGGTCAGCAGGGGCAATTAAAACTCTCCGGGCTGCCGAACCAGACCATCGGAATTAAAGTGGAACGACTGACACCGGTTTCAACCAGCGGCGAGGGGCGCAACTATTTTCGGGTTGAAGCGATCATGGATAGTCAGTCTGATTTAATGCGACCGGGGATGGAAGGGGTTGCCAAAATAGCTATTAGTGAAGAAAAACTGTTATGGATTTTTTCGCGTAGATTGGTGGAATGGTTCCGCATGTTCACCTGGAATCGATTACCGTAAGAAGAACTGATGAGTGAATCATTATTCAGCACCTATTGGTATCGGGTCGCCAAACTGAAACCGGCGTTGCGCGATAGCGCCGAAATTTCCCGACATGTTTACCGGGGACAGGCATGGTACGTGTTGCGGAATCGATTGAACGGCAAGAATCATCGCTTCAATCAGGCCGCCTATGCGTTGATCGGTCAGATGGATGGGCAACGAACAGTTCAGCAGATCTGGGATAACAGCGCAGCCACACCGGTACAAGAGGTTCCAGGTCAGGATGAAATGATCCGTTTACTCGGCCGTTTACATGACGCCGATCTGATCCAAGGGGATATCCTCCCCAGCACCACAGAGATGTTCCGTCAAGTTGAGAATGAACAGAAGCAAGGGTGGAAGCAGCGGGTTGCCAATCCATTTTCCCTCCGTTTCCCCCTCTTCGACCCGGAACGCTTCCTCCAAAAATGTCAGGGATTGAATCGGCTTCTATTCACCCGCAGCATGTTTATCCTCTGGCTGATTATTGTCCTGACTGCCGCTGGCGCGGCACTGGTGAACTGGTCAGATCTTTCTGCAAGCCTGAGCGATCAACTCTATTCACCAAACAATTTACTGGCACTCTGGCTGGTCTATCCGCTGGTTAAAATTTTCCATGAGTTGGGCCATGCCCTGGCAGTCAAACACTGGGGCGGTGAAGTTCATGAAACCGGAGTGATTCTCCTTGCCCTGACGCCACTTCCCTATGTCGATGCCTCCGCCTCCGCCTCATTCCCTGAAAAACGTCAGCGGATCACCGTTGCCGCGATGGGTATGATGGTTGAACTGCTGCTCGCCTCAATCGCACTGTTTATCTGGTTGAACGTCGAAACCGGGATGATCAGTTCCCTGGCCTACAATGTGATGCTGATCGGTGGCATCTCAACACTGTTGTTTAACGGCAACCCACTATTGCGCTACGACGGTTACTATATTCTTGCCGATCTGATCGAAATCCCCAACCTGGGACAACGTTCAAGCCGCTATTTCGGTTATCTGTTGCAACGTTTTCTGCTGCAGAACCACAGCAGTCAATCACCGGTGACTGCCCCTGGTGAGGCCGCCTGGTTCGCCGTTTATGGCCCCCTTTCGTTCTGCTACCGGATATTGATCATGATCGGACTGGTGTGGCTGGTCAGCAGTCGCTTCTTCGTGATCGGCGTGCTGATCGCCCTGTGGGGTGCGATCAGCCTGATGATCATACCAGCCGTTCGCAGTCTCTCACAATTCATCAACACCCCGGCAGCACGTAGTCACCGAACCCGGTTGATTCTTGTTGGCGGCGGCACCGCCCTGCTCGCTGCGCTGCTGCTGTTTGTCTTACCTCTGCCACTCTGGACCTCCACCCAGGGGGTTGTCTGGCTTCCGGAACAAGCTAAGATCCGCGCTGGAGCCAGTTGTGAAGTGGTCAAGATTCTGGTACCAACCGAACAAGTCGTCGTCAAAGGTCAGCCCCTGCTGAGTGGCAGTGATCCTTTTTTAGCCGCAGAAATTGCCGTTTACCGAGCTCAGTTGACTGAACTCTATGCCAAGTATCACGCGCAACCCCTCCAGGAACGGGTCAAACGAAAATTGTTACGGGATCAGATCGAAATGATCCAAGGAGACCTGAAGCAGACCGAAGAGCAAGAGGAAAAGCTACTGGTTCTCAGCCCTGCCAACGGCAAATTTATCCTTATAGATGATCAGAATTTACCCGGCCATTTTGTCAAACAGGGTGAGCTTCTCGGCTACATCATCGCCGATCATCGACCAACGATCCGTACCCTGATTAATCAAACCGATATTGGTCTGATCCGGGAGCAGGTCACGGGAGTTGAAATCCGGCTGGCAAATCAGACCGATAAAACCCTGCAGGCCAATATTCAGCGGATTTTCCCCACTGCCGAACTCAATCTGCCGTCAGCAGCACTGGGAACTGTCGGCGGTGGAGTTATTCCGATTGACCCCAACGATCCTGATGGTTTGCGGGCGCTGGAAAGCCACTTTCAACTTGAGCTCAGCTTGCCGAATGAAGTCAAAAATCCCCATATCGGGGGACGTGTCTATGTTCGCTTTGAACATGGTCGAATGCCATTAGCGATGCAGATGTATCGCGGCCTGCGTCAACTGTTGCTACGGAAATTTTATGTCTAGTTCCTCACTTGCCATCAAAACCGGGGCATTGCGGCCCGGTCTGATCTCCGGAAATTACCCTGAACGGGGTGATCAGGAGAGCCACTGGATTGAGCGTCTCTGCACTCAATTTCAGGGGACACTGGCACGCTTCAACGTTGATCGGCACCGTAGCTTGCAACAGGTTGCTACAAAGATCGACCGGCACGGGGAAACATTAAAGGCCCTCAATCAAGCACAGCTTGACAATTTGCTGCTGGAACTGCGCCGGCAATTTCGCCGTTGTGGTTTAAGTAGCACCCTCTGCATCGAAGCTTTTGCCCTGATCCGGGAAACGTCCAAACGAACCATTCAACTGCGTCACTATGAATCCCAGTTGATGGGTGGCTGGAGCATGCTCCATGGCCAGCTCGCCGAAATGGAAACCGGCGAGGGGAAAACCCTGGCCGCCACTCTGGCAGCGGCAACAGCGGCGCTGGCAGGAATTCCGACCCACGTTATCACCGTCAACGAATATCTGGTGGAACGCGATGCAAAGACCATGGGGGCACTCTATCGCGCCCTCGGTTTAACCGTTGGCTATGTCACCCAGAAGATGGATGACCAACAACGCCGTGCCGCCTATCGCTGCGACATCACCTATTGCACCAACAAGCAGGTCGCTTTCGATTATCTGCGTGATCGCCTGCTCCTCGGGAATGAACGCAGCAAGTTACGCTTACAGCTTGAAGCGGCGTATGCCGATAACAACCGTTCTGAACAATTTTTGCTGCGCGGTCTCTGTTTCGCCATTATCGATGAAGCCGACAGTGTTCTTATTGATGAAGCCCGCACGCCATTGATTCTGACCCGCAGTGTCGACAGTACGGCAGAACATACAACCTATCGACTGACACTGCATCTGGCACAAAAACTGGTCGAGAATCAAGATTTTAAAATTGATCCAAACCGGCAACAGGTACAGCTGAGCCTGGCGGGTCAAGAGCGGCTGGCACAAATTAAACTGACCATCGCCAGCCCGTTGCAGAATGTCCGCCGCCGGGAAGAATTGGTTTGCCAGGCACTGCATGCCCTCAACCTGCTGCATAAAGATCGTGACTACCTCGTCGCTGAAGACAAAGTGATTATCATCGATGCCAACACCGGTCGCACCATGCCCGATCGTTCATGGGAACGGGGTCTGCAACAACTGGTTGAAGCAAAGGAAGATTGCCCCCTCAGCGATGCCCGCGAGCAATTAGGGCGCTTGACTTATCAGCGTTTTTTCCGCCGTTACCTGCGCCTCGGCGGGATGACCGGCACCGCACGTGAAGTCAGTTCTGAACTCTGGTCTGTTTATGGTCTGCGGGTACAGCGGATTCCCCTGCATAAACCCAGTCAGCGCCGGGAACTGCCCATGGTGATTGTTTCTCAAACCGAAGAAAAGTGGGCCGAAGTCATTGCCTCTGTCGTCACTCTTCGCGCTCAGGGGCGACCAGTTTTGATCGGCACCGGCTCGGTACTCGATTCGGAACAGCTCAGCCAGAAACTCACCGCTGCCGAAATTCCCCATCGGGTTCTCAACGCCCGGCAGGATCAGGAAGAGGCCGATATTGTTGCCGCCGCAGGCAAGCCACAGCAAGTCACTGTTGCAACCAATATGGCCGGACGGGGCACCGATATCCCCCTCGCAGAAAGGGTTGCCGAAGCGGGTGGTTTACACGTAATCGCCACCTGTCGTAACGAAGCGAAACGGATTGATCGACAATTATTTGGCCGCTGTGCCCGACAGGGTGATCCAGGCAGTTATCAGGCAATTCTGTCTCTGGATGACCAATTTTTACAGCAGAACTGTCGGCCATGGCTGTTGAAAATAATGGAGCGTAAGCGTCTGCAGTTGTACGGATTGAATCAAGCCCAGCGCCGGATCGAACGCCGCCGCTACGAAATCCGCCGCAATCTGCTACTCCAGGAACAGCAGAACGGACGCTTACTCGCGTTCAGTGGTCATTTGGAATAAACCATCAAATAGAGTCAACCGGGACTGCCCGGGGTTTATAAAAATCAAGAGGAGATAACAATCTGATGCGTAACCTTCTGAAACCCTCAATCTGGCTACTTAGCACCGTGATGTTGCTGTGTGTAACTGTAGCGTGGGCAGAAACAGTGGAGTACGATGGACTGATCGAACCTTATAAAACGGTGGAGATCGGTGTTCCAGCTGAGGGAATTGTCGCCAAGGTCAATGTTGATCGCGGCAGCTTGATAAAAAAAGGGCAGCGGCTGGTAGCGCTTGAATCCTCGGTAGAGTGGGCCGCAGTGCAAAAAGCCAAAGCCATGGCAAAATTTGATGGTGAAATCAATCTGCAGCAGACCCGACAAAAATTTGCCCAACGGGTTCATGAGCGGATTAAACAGGTTGGAGCCATTTCAACCCACGACAAAGATCAGGCAGCGACTGAAATTATTTTAACCCAGCACCGTCTGAATAAAGCACGTGAAAAACAGATTCTCGGAGAGCTTGAGTTAAAAAAAGCCTGGATAGTATTGGCGCGCCGTTCAATTAAAAGTCCCCTTAACGGAGTGGTGGTAGAGCGTTATGTCAATCCCGGCGAATATGTCAACACCCAACCGCTGTTGCGGGTCGCACAGATCGATCCACTACTGGTTGAAGTCATTGTACCGGCACAGATGTTTGGCAAGATCAATCCCGACATGACCGCAACCATTATCCCCGACCTGGAAGAATACGGAGCGCACACTGCCACCGTCATAATTGTAGATAGAGTGATTGATTCTGCCAGCAGTACCTTTGGAGTTCGTCTCGAATTACCAAACCATGAACTGAAAATACCCAGCGGTTTAAAATGTCTGATTCGGTTTGAGATAGATGAGAATACTGACGAGGTAAAATAAATAACATGGCCAGAAAACGAGCAAAAAAACAACTGGAGATCCTCCGTTACGAAGAACTGGAACAGCGCGTGCTGTTTTCTGCCGATGCTATGCCCGGACTCGACAGCGGCGCATCAGAAGAGCAGGTGCTGGTTCAGAATGTTGATGAAGAAGTCCAGACCGACACCACCAATATAAATGACCCGGCGGTACAAATTGAAGATGTACGTCACGAGCTGGTTTTTGTTAATGAGGATGTCACCGATTACCAGCAACTGATTGACGATCTACAGCAGCAGAATAATCATCTGACTATCGAAGTTGTCGTGCTTGCCGCTGATCAGAGTGGCATTGATCAGGTGACCGAAACTCTTGCCCAGCATGATTATCTTGATGCCATCCATATTATCAGCCACGGTCGTGACGGGGCTTTCGCCCTGGGCTCGGACTGGCTCGGTACAGACGATCTCGAAGCCAACAGCGGCGCTATCAGTTCCTGGGGTAGTTCCCTAAATGCCGAGGCCGATATTCTCCTCTACGGTTGTAATATTGCCACCGACGCAAGCGGACAAACCCTTACCAATACCCTGGCCGAGTTAACCGGCGCCGATGTTGCCGCTTCTGATGATTTAACCGGACAAGCCGAACTGGGTGGTGACTGGGACCTGGAGTATAAAGCGGGTGATATTGAGACTAATGTCGCCATCAGTACAACTCTCCAGGAGGATTGGCAGTCTACTCTGGCCACGCCGACCATCACCGCACGCGAGACAGTCGATGCTGACGCGAACGGCCAAATTGACCAAATCAAGATCACCACAGATCAGAACTTGGATGATGACTTCGACGGCCTGACTATAGCCGTAGATGGTTATACAGTAACTGGCTATTCGAGTGGCACCACCGCCAAAGACAATATTTTCTATGCCGACTTGACCGAAAGCGGCACACCCGACACCGATGCCACGCCAGATGTGACCATTACCGCCAACACCACCTTGAGCAATGCCGGAGAAGAGAATATCGCCAGCGAGACTGCGTGGTGGGATACGAATTGGCTCAACCGCACTCAGATCACCTTCGACAACTCAGCCAGCGGCACGGTCCTCACCGATTTCCCGGTCCTGATTACACTTAATTCCAGCAACATCAACTTTGCCAAGATTAA
>JAOZMV010000274.1 GCA_029934095.1 Desulfuromusa sp.
GTCCATTTCATATCCCCGCTTACACTTACCATTCGGTTCTGAATCCGGTGATCAAGAAGTGTATTTTCTGCTACGACACCCGCTTAAAAGAGGGCAAGCCACCCGCATGTGTTGAAAGTTGTCCGCAACAGGTGATGACCTTCGGCAAGCGGAAAGATCTGATGAAAATTGCTCACGACCGGATCACAAAGAACCCGGGTAAATATGTTGATCATGTTTACGGTGAAAAGGAAGTTGGCGGAACGGGTTGGTTCTATCTTTCCAATGTTCCATTCGAGGAAGCTGGATTTGATGTCAACCTGCCGAAAAAACCGATTATTGACAATGTTAAGGATTTCCTGGCCATAGTTCCCATCGTTCTGACGGTCTGGCCGGCGCTGTTTACAGGTTTCCACCTGCTTGCAACCAAAGGAAAATCTCACGGTCATGGCGATGATCACAGTCACGACGAGCAGGAGGGCCACTAACAATGAAAAAATTAGAAACTTTCGGCATTAAGCCGCATGATGCATCGTTGAAAACAGATGGACAACAGTGGTCATTGATGGAAAAGCTGCTTCTCGGTTTGACCTTGGATCAATATATCGGGCAGGCTTTCCGTAACAAATTTAACTGGATTCTGGCAATTATCTTTACTATCGGGGTTCCTGTAATCCTCTACCGTTTTGTCTTCAGTCTGGGAGCTATTACTCATGGTTCCTATGATTACCCCTGGGGACTGTTTCTTGGTTTTGGTCTGTTCTGTATGGTGCCACTGTCGGCTTCCGGTTTTATGCTTGGAACGACGGTAGAAATCTTTGGTCGCCATGATTTCGAGCCGATTGAGCGTCTTGCTCTTTTGAACGGTCTGCTCGGATACTTCTTTGCTGTTGTTTATCTGCTGGTTGACCTTGGTCAGCCTTGGCGGCTTGCTTATCCAATGGTTTACTCTTTTGGCCCTGCCGCGGTTCTGTTTCTGGTCGGCTGGCACGTTGCTACTTACCTTTCAGTTCAGGTTATGGAAGTCTCCACCGCCTTTTTTGAGTGGATTGGTTTTCAGCGTGGCTATGATTTTATCCGTAAAGGAACCATCGGTTTGACAGTCTCCGGTATTATCCTTTCAACTCTCCACCAGGGGGCTTTGGGGGCACTGTTCCTGTACGCTCCGGGGAAAGTCCACCCGCTCTGGTATTCATCAGCATTTCAGTGGATCCACTTCTTTGTATCATCGATTCCTGCAGGCCTCTGCATGGTGATCTGTGTCAGTACCATTGTTATCTATACGATGAAGTGGCGTTGTGATCAGAAATTTATCGATAATCTCGATTGGATTACGATTGCCCTGGCCAAGGGTGCCGCAATGGGTTTGAGCACTTACCTTATCATCAAACTTCTAGCCGTCGCTCATGACAACGAGTGGGCTTATATTACAACTGGCTGGGGGGCCTGGTGGCTGCTGGAAATAATCGGGTTTGTGGTGCTGCCACTGGTTATCCTCTCTTATGGGATTCACCATAAACTGGTGGGGCTTTGTCGTATCGGTGCTTTCCTTACAGTGGCCGGTATTATCTTGAATCGTTTGAATACCGCCCTGATCGCCTTTAACTGGCAGCTGTATCAGGAAATACCACACTATCTTGAGTTTATTGTTGCAATCACAATTTTCGCAATTTATGTGGCGACCTATCGTTTTATCCTGGCTCGTTTGCCGATTCTCTACAAATTTAAAGCTCAGGCTGATGAATAGAAGAGAGGGTTACTAGCTTTCAATCGAAAGCAAGAAACTTGTAAGTGTTTGTAAAAAACCCTGACTGGAGGAGATATTCTTTGCCAGTCAGGGTTTTTTATTTTACTATCACCAAAATCACAACAACCTGGAGAAAAAGAGTATGTTTGATAATCTGATCGCCAGAGCTATCGTCCCGGTCACTATTGCGGTCACAGGATTCGTTGTGTTCGTCTGCATCCTGTTGTATTCCTTTGTCAAGTCTGACATGACGGATGAGGCTCTTCGGAATTTGAATAATTGTGCCGATACGGTGATCAAATCAACCAGCTATGCCATGATGGAAGATGACCGGCACTCTATACAGAATATTGTAACTAATATTGGAACGAGGTCAAATGTAGAATTGATCAGAATTCATGATCAAAACGGCAAGGTTCAGTTCTCCGGTCAAAGTAAACCCGAAGTTCATTCAGATACAGTAGAAGCTCATATTGCCGAGCTTTTACAAGCCGATCGTTTCACAGAAGAAACCGCCTTGCGTGATATTGATCACGCCAATGGAAATATTACCGTTACTTTGCCAATCTTGAATGGACCGTCCTGTTCGACAGCTGCTTGTCATTTCCACGCAGAAGATGAACCAGTTCTTGGTTTTTTCAGTATTGGTGTCTCAAGTGAGTCACTGGAAAAAACGCTTTCAGTCCTTCGATACCGGATGATGATTTTCAGTATTATGGTTCTATTTTTGACAATCGGTGGTGTAACTGCTCTGTTAAGGATGAACCTTTTTTTGCCAATTCTACGTTTGACATATAATGCAGAACAGGCAGCACAAGGCGTTGTCGAGTCAGACTTACCAAAATCTGATCATAAACTTGGAAAACTAAATAAGGATTTTCGCCTATTGGTTAAACAGCGGGATCAAGCTTTGCGGGATTTGCAGAATATGGAGACCCTCGATAGAAATATAGATGATGGATCCCGATGACTCAAGAAGCTGAAGCTCCTCTACCAGATATCAACCCACTTCGGAAACAGGTTCAGGCGAAGATTAAAAAGCTGGAGCTGCTTTCCAGTT
>JAOZMV010000275.1 GCA_029934095.1 Desulfuromusa sp.
ATGGGACTCGCTTACATCGCCAGGCAATTGCGGAGTTTGGCCCATGTTATTTACACCGGAAAACTTTTTCCGGGGTGAAAGAGTATCTGGAGAAAACCGTTGACTGAAGCACGTTTGACCCTTGGTGCCTGGGGAGAAGATCGGGCGGCTGATTATCTGTGCCAACAGGGGATGAAAATTATAGAACGTAATTTTCGTACCCCGGTTGGTGAGATCGATATCATTGCCAAGAACAGAAAATTTCTGGTTTTTGTTGAGGTCAAGACCCGCCGCAGTACCGCTTTCGGGACCCCTCAGGAGGCGGTTGGTGCACGTAAACAGCGACAGATTATCCGCACGGCTCACTGGTATTTGCAGAATAATAAAAACTTGAGATTACAGCCTAGATTTGATGTTATTGCTATTCTGTGTCAGAGTGATGCTGCAGTAGAGGTAACACATATTCAAGATGCTTTTTCCCTGTCTGATTGAGAAATCTCTGTCGTCATTGAACTGGAGCGAATATGACCGAGCAGAACGGAAAATCCTCTATCAATCTCACTGAATTTGGTCTGTTAAGGATCGGGGTTGCTACCCCGGAGCTGAGAGTTGCCGACGTTGATTTCAATGTTGCAGAAATTCGCAAAATCGCCCGTCGGGCACAACGAAAAAAATGTCGGTTGGTCCTCTTCCCGGAGTTGTGTTTGACCGGATATACCTGCGCCGATCTATTTTTTCAACAACACCTGCAAAATAAAGTTGAAGAAGCTCTCCTCGAATTAGCACGATTGTCTGCTGCCGAAGATATGACTCTGGTTGTTGGTGCCCCGGTCTCGCTTTCCGGACGCTTGTTCAATTGTGCTGTCTTTATCTCGGGGGGTAAAATCTGCGGTCTGGTTCCTAAAACTTTTTTACCGAACAGTGGTGAATTTTATGAACAGCGTTGGTTTTGTTCGGCTTTTGAGTGTCACTCCAATACTATACAAATAGGTTCTCAACCGGTTCCCTTTGGCACCGATTTATTGTTTCAGGCTGAAGATTTTCCCGGCGCGCTGATCGGGATCGAAATTTGCGAGGATGCCTGGTCGGTTGCTCCCCCAAGTGGTTCGCAGGCATTGGCTGGTGCAACCCTGTTATTGAACCTGTCGGCCAGCCCGGAGATTCTTGGTAAACATGCTTATCGACGTGCTTTGGTGGCATCCCAATCGGCTCGTTGCCTGGCTGCCTATGCCTATGCTTCTGCAGGGCCGAACGAATCGAGTACCGATCTGGTCTTCTCTGGCCATTCTCTGATCGCCGAAAATGGTCAGATTCTGACAGAGACCGAGCGGTTTCAATTTGACAGCCAGTTGGCACTGGCAGATATCGACCTGGAGCGCTTACAGGGAGAGCGGCAACGCAGCAGTACCTTCGGTTCTGGATATCCTCAACACGATTTCAGGGTTCAACCGTTTCTGCTTAGCCCGATCGCGGTGACAAAATTAAAGCGTCCGGTTGCCAGGAGACCTTTTGTGCCACCGGATGATGCTGAGCGGGCCGCCCGATGTCAGGAAATATTTCAAATACAGACCAGTGGATTGGTCAAACGGTTAATTCATACCGGCGGTCAAAAGGTTGTTATCGGGCTGTCAGGTGGGCTTGATTCAACTCTGGCATTGTTAGTGTCCGTGAAGGCCTTTGATCAGTTGAGTTTGAACCGTAGTGGGATCGTAGCTTTGACTATGCCCGGTTTTGGCACCACTGAACGAACCCGTGGTAATGCTGAAGAACTGGCAAAATCACTTGGTGTTGAACTGCGGGTTGTGCCGATTAATGCAGCAGTTGAGCAACATTTTCTCGATATCGGTCACGATCCCGATCTGCATGATATCACCTATGAGAACAGTCAGGCACGGGAACGGACCCAGATTTTGATGGATGTCGCCAATCAGGTCGGTGGTCTGGTGATCGGCACCGGTGATCTGTCCGAATTGGCGCTTGGCTGGTGTACCTACAACGGCGATCATATGTCGATGTATGCGGTGAATTGCGGCGTGCCGAAAACCCTGGTCCGTTATCTTGTTGACTGGTGTTCCAGAGAAGAATTCAGCGGCCATATCTCCACAGTGTTGGAGGATGTTTGTGCCACCCCGGTTTCTCCTGAATTGTTGCCCCCTGATGCTGATGGAAATATCGATCAATTAACCGAGCAGGTTATCGGCCCTTATGAATTGCACGATTTTTTCCTTTACCAGATTGTCCGCTTACACTTTGCGCCGAAGAAGGTGCTGATGTTGGCCGACTGGGCTTTTGCTGATGACTATTCCCGCAGTGAATTGTTGCAATGGCTACGGCAGTTTTATCAGCGTTTTTTCAGTCAGCAATTCAAGCGTTCCTGTCTGCCGGATGGCCCCAAGGTTGGCACGGTGGCACTCTCTCCACGAGGGGATTGGCGGATGCCAAGTGATGCTGCTGTCACTCTCTGGTTAAGTCAACTGGAGGGGTTGGCGTGAGTGGAATCCTCTATGTCGTTGCCACCCCGATTGGCAATCTGGAGGATATGACTTACCGGGCGGTGCGAATCCTTCAGGAAGTCGATTTGATTGCCGCTGAAGATACCCGCCATAGCCGTAAATTGTTGAACCATTACACAATTGATAGTCCCCTGATCTCTTATCATGAACACAATGAAGAATTCCGTTCTTCGCAATTGATTGCGAAACTCCAGGCAGGTCTCTCCATTGCATTAATCAGTGATGCAGGGACCCCCTGTATTGCTGATCCTGGTTATCGTCTGATCTCCCATTGTCATC
>JAOZMV010000029.1 GCA_029934095.1 Desulfuromusa sp.
GCCACACTACCGCTCCATTTTTCTGTTGACGATTTCATCATTGCGCCAGTGGATTCATAATCAACTCTCTTCCGGGACAGAAGGTTGAATCGTTGCATTCACCTGTTCGGGCAGTTCATGACGCGGTTGTACCTCTGCTTCAGGAATAGTTGAGACGGTAGGCAGACAAATGGTAAATGTTGCTCCCGCTCCGAGTTGACTCTTGACGGAGATCGTTCCACCCAGCATCTCACAAAAACGCTTGGTAATAGCCAGTCCCAAACCGGTACCGCCATAATTCCGGGTGGTGGAATCATCGGCCTGCGTGAACTCATCAAACAGGATCCCCAGTTTATTTTCAGCGATCCCGATTCCCGTATCCGTGACACAGAACTCGATCCACTCCCGGTCAGCAACAACCTTGCGTCGCGTTGCAAGAGTCACTGTTCCATCTTTGGTAAACTTGGCGGCATTGCTGATCAGGTTCAAGAGTGTCTGACGCACCTTGGTAAGATCGGAGGTCATCTTCTTCAGTGGAAGACTGGAATTGAGGACAAACAAATTCCCTTTTTCTGCCACAAGGGTATCAGCTGCGATTTTTATTCCATCCAGCATCTGTTCAAGATCAAAGGTTTCAAGGTACAGATCCATCTTCCCCGCTTCAATTTTGGACAGATCCAGAATATCATTGATCAAGGCCAGAAGATGCTTTCCAGCACCCTGAATTCTCTTTAAATCAGGGATAAATTCAAGCTGATCAATATCTTCAGACTCTTCCATAATCATTTCACTGTAACCGATAATGGCATTCATCGGCGTCCGTAGTTCATGACTCATATTCGCCAGAAACCTGCTCTTGGCAAGATTGGCTTCCTCAGCAACCTCACGTGCCTGACGGAGTTCCTCGGTCCGTTCTGCGACTCGATCTTCCAACTGCTCACCATGAGCTCTTAAATCACCGACTAACCGCACAACAGAATCTTGCATGACCATAAAATTACGGGCCAGATCACCAATTTCATCATGGCCACCCGTTTCAATAGCAACATTCAAATTCCCCTCTGACAGCTCCTTTGCATTTTCTTGCAGCACATAAAGAGGGCGGGTGATCGTTCTGGAAAAGTAGACCGCCAGAACCACAATCATCCCGATTGAAGCAATAAAAGTCAGCAACATTTTGTTGAGAAGCGTCCACACCGGCTCAAGAGCCTCCGCCTCTTCAACCTCACTCATGATGACCCATTTAACACCAGGGATCGCAAGTGGTTGATAGGAGGACAAAACCCGTTCACCACGATAGTCAACAAAGGCTCCGGTGCCGATTTCACCCTGCATGGCAGCTTCGACACCCGGAGTTCTGACTTTCTGTAAACCTACGGTACTATTAAAATTCATGATCTTCTCGATAGCTTTTTCAGCTAACCCCGTCTTTTGAGCCATCGTAAAGTAGTCAGTGTAGTTTTCTATAAAAAATTGGGACTGATTGCGAAGCGTATAGTCCTGACCGACAATATAGGTCTCTTCGCTCTCTCCGCGACCCATCTGAGCCCACGCTTTTTCTCTGGTCATGATGGCATTGATCCGGTCAACGGGCACCTGGAAGATCAGGACTCCAACCTGGTGGCTGCCATCATAAACCGGGGCAGCGATGAACGAAGCATAGGCATTGAATAATGGAGGATAGGGAGCAAAATCAACCATTTGAAATTGCTTCTTACTACCCAATGCCTGAACGGCCTGAAAAGCTTCAGCCAGGTTAGTTGAACGGTAAGGACCGCTCAACAGAGAGGTGCCATAGTCAACCCCTTTGGAGGTAGAATAGACAATCGTTCCCGACTCATGATCAATCAGAAAAACGTCGTAGAATGCAAATTCCTCCAGTGACAACTGAATAATAGGATCATACTTCTGATAGGCTCTGTTGTAACTTGTATCTCGATACGCAAATTTTACCGCGGGGTCAACATTATCCTCAACCGCTAGAGAGTCAGCATATAAACTCTGAAGGAGTACTGCTCTGGAGTCCTGGGGCCAGACAGCGGAAAACGTCACTTTATCATCAAGATTTTTATTCAATTCAGGAACATAGACATCCTCGTAATACTTGCGTAGCCGAGAACTATGCTCGGCCATCTCACTTTCATTGATCCCCAACTCGGTTTCAATCGAGCGAAAACCGGTTTTAAACTCTCTCAGCGCCTCTATAATTGTCGGTTCTGAAGAGAAGGTCAGCAACTGATTGGCAATCTGCTGAAAATAACCCTCTATCTGCTCCGCTTTCATCTCCCGGATGGCTGTCAGTTTGTTAAAGGCTTCAACTTTCAGAGATTTTGCCGCTGAATCGTAACCGATATAGCCATTAACCCCCACAGCGAGCACAGCAACAAAGGTTGAAACCAATACAATCTTTGTCCTGATTTTTAAATTTTTAAACAGACCCATAAATTTTCCAAAAGTTTGAGAGGATAGAGGGGATCAGGAACATTGAACCGAGTAGCGACAGCTTAACAAATTTTATGCAGAAAGAAACCATCGAGAAATTAAAAGCTGAGCTCCCAGCAAGGTGAGGGGGAAAATTGTCAGCGAGAATTGGCCGCAGGTTTCAAGTTTTCAGGTAGGATGGAGACGAGGATAATTCCCAAAGGGTTGGATCAGGAGAATCGTTGCAGTTTTATTGTCCAGACCAGAGACAAACTGTCCCTGGTCTGGATCGCTAACAATGATAGTGACTTATTTCAGCTCGAAGGGAAAGAATGCCGCTTCCAACACTGGCGCTGGTTCCACCGTCTGCTCTGCTGCTTCAACCCAGTTACCACCCATGGTTTTATAAATATTGACGGTGGCACGGAACAGAGCATTCTGGCTTAAAACATATGAGAGCTCGACATTGAAGAGACTCCGTTCGGCATCAAGCACTTCCAGATAGCTGGCATAGCCCTCATCATAACGCTGCCTTGCAAGCTTGACATATTTACGCAGAGCTTTCACTTGACGTGTAAGCGCCTTTAGGCGTTGCCCTGACTTGGTACGATCCAACAGCGCATCTTCCACCTCTCGAAAGGCATTCTGGATGGTCAGAAGATAGCCTTCAAGAGCCTGCTCCTGGGAGGCCTCGGTTGCCTTAACCTCACCACCGATTCGACCGGCAGTAAAGATGGGAACACTGACAGGCACACCGAAATCCCACTGTTGAGCGGAGCTCTTGGACAAGTCAGAAAGATCGCTACTTGCGGCACCAAAATTTCCGGTGAGAGAAATCGACGGGAAGTAGAGTGACTTGGCGACACCGATCCGTGCGTTGGCCGCCACCAACCGCTGTTCGGCCTGACGGATATCGGGACGACCCTCAAGTAGATCTGACGGCATCCCCTGCGGGACCGCTGGCAGAACCAGCTCATCGATAGTCAACCCCCGGGGGATTGCTCCGGGATTTTTACCCAGGAAGACACTCAAAGCATTTTCCAGCTTACCGATGGCAAGCTCAACCGAAGGGATACGGGCAAGGGCGTCAGCATACTCCGATTCCGCCTGCACCAGATCCACCTCGGAAATGATCCCCTCGTTAAAACGGAGCTGGAACAAATCCAGTGTTTGCTTGCGGGTTTCCGCCGTGGCCAGAACAACTTCAAGCTCCTTGTCCATGGCCCGGATTTCGATATAGGTCAAGGCTACCGCACTGACCAGGGTCTGTACGACGGTACGACGAGCCTCCTCGGTACTGAAGAGTTCAGCCTGGGCTGATTCGGAAGCACGACGGTACTTGCCCCAGAAATCTATCTCCCAGGTACCACCGAGGAAGGCATCATAGTTACTGTAAGTTGTGTCAGTTCCCGGAGGAAGAGGGTTAGCCCCTTGTTCGGTTATACTTTCACGGTAGGCACTGCCACCGGCGTTAGCAAAGGGGTATTGATTGCCACGAGTGGAAAAGTAGCGACCGAAGAATTCCTCCACCCGTGCAGTGGCAATACGCAGATCCCGGTTCCCCTGAAGAGCCTCCCCAACCAGGCTGTTCAGCACCGGATCCTGGAAACGTTCCCACCATGAGGTGCCACCTAATTCCCGCACCTCATCATCCGAAAAATACCAGTTATTCGGAGTTACAACTTCCGGCCTCTGGTAGTCCGGCCCAACCGTCATACATCCGGTGAGGAATAAAAACAATATGCACGTCAATAATAGCTTATGCATGCGTGTCTCCCTTGGTTATTGTCGCTGGTGAATCCGCTGGTGGAGTTTCATCCGGACTTTCATCGGGATCACCCCGATGCACCATTTTTTCAAACATGTAGAAGGATGCCGGCACCACGAAGATCGCTATGAAACTAGCGGTCAGCATGCCACCGATAACTCCCGAGCCCATCACACGCCGGGCGATTGCCCCGGAGCCGGTGGCCATAGCCAATGGCAGGCAACCGAGGATGAAAGCGATGCTGGTCATCAGGATCGGGCGTAATCGCACGCGTGCGCCTTCCAGAGCCGCATCCCTGATCGACATGCCATCGTCATATTTCATCTTGGCAAACTCGACAATGAGAATAGCATTTTTAGATGACAACCCGATCAGCATGATGAGGCCGATCTGGGCGTAGAGGTTGAATTCCATCTGCAGCATGAAAATCGCAGCAAAGGCACCGAATACCGCAATCGGGATACACAACAGCACGGCAAATGGGAGCGACCAGCTCTCGTACATGGCCGCCAGGATCAGGAATACAAAGACCAGCGAAAGGGCAAAGATCACCCAGGCCGGAACACCTTGCGACGCCTTCTGCTCCTGGTAGCTCATACCCATATATTCGTAGCCCATTTCCCGCGACATGGTCTGGTCAAAAACCTCCTCCATCGCCTTCATCGCCTGCAACGAACTGAAGCCTGGCTTGGGCACGGCGTTAATCTGGGCCGAGCGATAAAGATTAAAGCGCATGGTGAACTCAGGACCGGAACGCTGTTCGATCGACGTGAGTGTCGACAACGGCACCGAATCTCCGTTGGCATTGCGGACATAAAATTGTCCCAGCTGCTCAGCCTTGAGCCGGTTCTTCCCATCGGCCTGAATATAAACCTGCCAGGTACGACCAAACTTGTTAAAATAGTTGATAAAGTAGCCACCCATAAAGGCCTGCAGGGTATCGTACACATCATTAATTTCCACCCCTTGCTTAAGCACCTTGTCACGATCCACATTCACGTAAAATTGGGGAACCGTCGGCAGGAAGGTGGTTGTCACCCGACCGATCTCCGGCCGCTTTTCGACCTCCGCCATAAACTTTTGGGTATTTTCCCACAGAAAATCAACATCCTTGCCGGCGCGATCCTGCAGAATAAAAGTGACCCCTCCAGAGGTACCGATACCGGGGATGGCCGGCGGTGGAAATGCAAACGCTATCCCCTGGGGCACCTGCTTCAGTTTCTGGTTCAGACTTGCCATCAGAGCTTTATATTGCGTTTCCGGGGTCTTTCTCTCACCCCAGAGTTCAAATGAAACGAAAAAGAAAGCGCTATAGGTATTGGTGACCCCCGAGAGCGCACTCATCCCCACGACGGTGGTGACATACTCGACGCCGGGGGTATCCATGATCAGTTTTTCAACCTCGATGGCAGCCGCATTCGTCCGCTGCAACGATGCCGCATCAGGAAGCTGCAACTGAACGTAACAATAGCCCTGATCTTCCTCCGGCAAAAAGCCTCCGGGAACATTCTTACCAAGGAAAAACGTCCCTGCTCCCATAGCAACAATAATGATCAGGCTGATAGAGACCTTGCGGAGCAGCCCGCTACAGATCTTCACATAGCCGTTTGTCGCCTTACCAAAGGCGTTGTTAAACCAGCGGTAAAATGCACCCAGTGGTCCACGAGTCTCCTTTTTCGGCTTGAGAAGCAACGCACAGAGTGCCGGACTGAGGGAGAGGGCATTGAAGGCTGAAATGAGAACCGAGATGGCAATCGTCACCGCAAACTGCTGGTAGAGCTTGCCGGTAATACCCGGGATAAAAATCGTTGGTAAAAACACGGCCGTAAGGACCAGAGCAATGGCGACCACCGGGGCAGCGACCTCTTCCATGGCCTTTAGCGACGCCTCTTTGGGAGAGAGCCCCTTCTCAATATGAAGCTCCACAGCCTCCACCACCACGATGGCGTCATCCACCACCAGTCCGATGGCCAGTACCATACCCATGATAGCGATGGTATTAATCGAAAAACCGATCAACGGGAACATGGCAAAAGTACCGATGAGGGAAACCGGGACTGCCAGCGCCGGAATCAGGGTGGCACGCCAATTCTGCAGAAAAATAAATACGACGATAATAACCAGGAGCAGAGCCTCAAACAGGGTGACGATAACTTCCCTGATCCCTTCGCGCACAGCCTCGGTGGTATCCAGAGCAATGGTGTACTCCAGACCGGGTGGGAAGCTCTTCTCTATCTCCTTCATGAGCTCCTTCACGCCGTCTACAGCCTTAATGGCGTTACCTCCAGGTAATTGGTATACCGCCACGGCGGCGGCCTCTTTGCCGTTAAAACGACCGGTCTGAGTGTAGGTCTGGACACCCAACTCGATCCGGGCGACATCCCTGACGCGTACCAGCGACCCGTCCTCTTCGGCACGCAGGACAATATCACCAAATTCTTCCGGAGTGGTGAGTCGACCCTGAGCCCGGATGGTGTAGGTGAAATCGACTCCGGGTGGAGCGGGCTCACTACCGATCTGCCCTGCCGGATTGACAGTATTCTGCTCCTGGACAGCTTGCACGATCTCTGTAACAGTAATATCAAGCTTGGCCAGTTGATCCGGATCGACCCACATGCGCATGGCATACTGTCCGGCACCGTAAACAATAATATTTCCAATGCCCGGAACCCGCAGGAGCTGGTCATTCAAATTGATGGTGGCATAGTTGGAGAGGAAAACCGGACCGTAGGTGCCATCCGGGGAAAAGAGGTTGACGATCATCAGCGGTGTAGCTTGCGATTTTTTGACGGTAACACCGTAATTCTTAACCTCGGCGGGTAATTTCGGGTCGGCCTGATCCTTACGCAGGTTGGTCAGCACTTGATCAATATTGGAATCAGTCTTGACATCAAAGTTTACGTACAGCTTCATTTCGCCATTGTTGGAGTTGAGCGAGTACATGTAGTTCATGTTGTCTACCCCGCTCATCTCCTGTTCGATGGCGGTGGCGACAGACTCCTCAACAGTTAGCGCGTCGGCACCAACGTAAAAAGTATCAAGAAACATTTCCGGTGGTATGATCTTCGGATACATGGACGTGGGAAGACCCAGCATTGCCACAATGCCCACGATGACAATGACGATAGAAATACAGATTGCTACGATCGGTCGGTTGATGAAAAACTTTGACATGTATATACCTTTTCCCTGAAGAAGCGACGCAGTCCAGCGTGATCAGGTTACTTTTTAGAGGCTTTCGCTTTTTCTGGTTTGGAAGTTTTCGCTGGTTTGGAAGCTCCCTCCGCTTTTGCTGGAGTATAAGGTTTCGGTGCCACCTTGACCCCATCGCCCGCTTTCTGAGTCCCCTCAGCCACCACCCGATCTCCAGGTTTAAGGCCATCAGTGATCACCCAGAGTTCTTTGACCCGCTCACCAACCTTGACATTGGTGATTTTGACCGTGTTGTCGGCTCCAACTACTGCCACCTGATAGACCCCCTGAAGCTCACCTACAGCTCGCTGAGGGATCAGTAGAGCACCTTTCGACGTACCCATGAGGGCTCGCACTTTGGCGAATTGCCCCGGTCGCAGCAGATTTTCGGCATTGGGAAATAATATTGCCACCCGGATCGTGCCGGTTCCGGTATCGACCTGCCGGTCGGCAAAAGAGAACGTCCCCGGATGGGGCCAGACGCTGCCGTCAGCAAGGGACATGTCATAGGTTCTCTCAGCAGATTTTTCTACTCGCTCCTGTTTCGATTTTTGGACAACTTCAAGGTATTCACGCTCACTGATGGGAACATAGACCTTGATTGGATTCACCGTGGAGACAGAGGTCAGTACCAGAGATTGAGCTGTGCCGACCAAATCACCGATCTGGGCATCGGCTTCACCGGCAATCCCGTCGATGGGCGAAGTGATCTTGGTAAAACTGAGATTGAGTTCAGCCTTGCGAACCTGTGCCTGAGCGGCCAGCACCTGGGCTTCAGCACTCAGGCTTGCTCCCACAGAGTTGTCCTTGTCCCTCTGACTGACGGCATTTGCCGCTGCCAGGGGGAGAATACGCTTCAGATTGGCCGCGGCGGTCGCGAGGATCGCCTGCTGCTTAGCCAGATTGGCCTTAGCCACGTCCAGGTCAGACTGGAAAGTCCGGGGATCGATTTCGAACAACAGCGTCCCCTTCTTGACGTAATCACCCTCTTTATAATTCTGCTTGATCAGATAGCCTTCCACCTGAGCGAGAATGGTGGCGTTGACCATGCCATCCATCGATGCGACCCATTCCTTGTAAATCGGAATATCCTTCTGTACGACATCTACCACCATAACCTCAGGTGGTGGTGGCGGTGCGGCCGCTTTTTTATCATCGGAGCAGCCAGACAGTCCCAGAACAGACAACAAGGCAAACAAAAAGATACTGACTTTCAGCTTCATATTTTTTTCCTTTGGGTGCTCGAAAAGAGCGTCAAGATATTACAATACAATCCCGAGTAAAATTGGGTAACGTTCGATTAATAAAGAGAGCAAGAGAGAATATAAACAGGTCATAGTCATAACCTGCATATTGTATAGATTAGGCTGAGTGAGCACACCAAAACTATACGCCCACATTGAAACTATAGTTTACCCCAAGTTGCGCCCACCGTTCTGAGATGATACCAGAACGGTGATCAGAGCTATAAAACACAACAATAACAAACTATTTTAGTCGCAATTCAGTCAACATGCAATGGTATATTCTGACAGGACTTAATTTTGAATATCGGGGATAGTTTCGAGTCGGCAGTGAACTGCCCTTTGAGGAGCTGAACCTTATCCTCCACCAACCTGATCGGCTGCAGCGGTTTCCCCGACAGTTTTCTGATCAACAATATTCAACCAACCACCTCCCATAGCCCGATAAACATCGACCAGACTGGTGAGCACCTCGGTTTGGGTCCGCACGTAGTCAAGCTGACCGGAGAACAGACTTCGATTAGCATCGAGAACTTGCAGATAGCTGGTGGTTCCAGCATCGTATTGGTGCCCAGCGAGTTGAGAGTAGGTTGTCAGAGCAGCGACCCGCCGCTGTTTTGCAGCCTGGCTTTCACGTCCCTTGCTGGTTGCCACCAGGGCATCTTCAACCTCACGAAAACCGGTAATAATCGACTGCCGATAGCGGTACAAGGCTTCCCGTTGAGCAGCCTCACTGGACATCACCCGACCCTCTATCGCCCCGAAGGTGAAGATCGGTGCTAACACATCACTGCCGATCTGCCAGGTCCTTGAATCCCCTTCGAATAGCTGATCAGAATGAATACTGGCCGTGCCGAGAGCCCCGGTCAGCGAAATACGGGGGAAATAGAGCGCCCGAGCCACGCCGATACGGGCGTTAGCGGCAATCAATAGCTGCTCAGCCCGAATAATATCGGGGCGTTGTTCAAGTAGCTCTGCAGGAAGTCCGGCTGGAATCACCGGGATGGTGAGCTCATCAATCCCCTTACCACGTGGGATAGATCCGGGATTTTGCCCCAGCAGCAGAGAAATCAGGTGTTCCTGCTGAGCAATCAGGGATTCTATCTCCGGGATAGCTTGACGTGCCGACTCATACTCCGATTCAACCTGACTCACTTCAACCTGAGAAACGGTGCCATACTTATGCCGCAGGCGAAAGATATGCAGAGACCTTGCGTAAGCTTTTTCAGTCTCCCGGGCAATTTCCAACTGCCGGTCAAAACCGCGTAAAATCAGATAATTACTGGCAATATTGCTGACCAGAGTCAGCAGGACACTGCGCCGTCCCGCCTCGCTGGCCAGAAGTTCAGCCTGAGCAGCTTCATTCGCGCGGCGAACACGCCCCCAGAGATCCACCTCCCAGGAGGCACTGAGCGTCCCCCGGTAATCATTGTAGGGACCGTTGGGGAGGGATAATCCGGCATCGGTATCATCTTGCCTGGAGATGTTCCCTGAGGCACCGATTTGCGGGAAATATTCTGATCGGGTGGTTCGCCACTGACCGAGGAACTGATCAACCCGAGCGACCGCAGCTTTCAAGTCGAGATTATTAGCCAGCGCCAGAGAGATAAGCTGATCAAAAACCGGATCGTCGAACTGTTGCCACCAGGCAGAATCGGTCAAATCAGCTGCTGCATCGTAGGAGACGGTCCATGC
>JAOZMV010000276.1:0-1421 GCA_029934095.1 Desulfuromusa sp.
GAACTGAACCCCGGAGGGCATACAGATCATGATCTATACAATTTATGAAATTGACCCAAACCGGGTACTTAAAAAACACTCGCAGCAGGATCTGAAGACTCTCCCCGCGGTCGACAGCACGCCTCTCTGGATTGACATAAATCAACGCGACACCGAATCTTTAACAGAATTTCTCCACTCTCTTGAAATCCACCCTCTGGCCCTGGAAGCTTGTCTGGAAACTGTTCCGGATTCACATATCGGGATTTATGAAGAATCACTATTTATCGGTTTGCCCATAGTGCTCAACGCAAACAACAAGCATCACTCTTTTCTCACGATCCTCTGCCTCCCGGGGAAACTTATTACCATCCATACAGATCCAATTCCGGCTTTAAATGATATTGTTGAAAACTATTCATCCTCTATTACTTTTCGTCTGGCCAACACCTCCGCCGTTCTCTACCAGATACTGGATCATATCGTTGATCAGGAAATCGGCCTGGCCCTTAAGGTTCGAGACACAATTGACAAATTAGAGAAGTCGTTTGAAACAGAGGAGTTTGAAGATCCTGCATCAGAGATTGATCGATTAAGACGTCAAGCCATCCACTTTGAAGCGATACTGGAAGATCAATACTATTGCGTCTCTTCCCTGCAAAGCATTGAATCCTCTGCTTTCAGTGTGGAGGGAATTCACGATTATATTCGCGATATCATGTATCACCAGGACCATGCAGTGACGTCTGTAGGGCGGCAAATTGACCGACTTACGGCATTACGCCAGCATTTTCTCTTACAACTACAGGATAAAACAAATAAGCGGCTGCAGCTCCTGACCATTGTATCGACAATTTTTTTGCCGCTGATGTTGATTGCCGGCATCTATGGTATGAATTTCCAGCAGATGCCGGAGCTGTCATGGCAATATGGATATCCGCTGGTTCTGCTGTTCATGGGTGTGACTGCTGCAGGGCTTATCTGGTGGATTGCCCGTAAGGGCTGGTTTAAGCTGTAGTAATCCTGACCGTTTCCGATTTCGACAAGATGTTGATCGCGTCAACCTCAAGCTGAGAATTCGCAGTATCTAATTCTGCATGGTGATCAACAGCGACCTCTCTCCAGAAACTTTACTCGTCCCCATAGAATTGAATCAGTTCCTTATAGACTTCCAGGGGGATCTCTTCGGGTAGAAAGTGCCCACTATCAAGAGCTTTACCTTCCACGAATCTGGCACGCTCACGCCACACCTTGAGTACATCGTAAGAACGATGCACAAAACCTTTCGCTCCCGACCACCATGTTAAATATATCCAGAGAACCAACATCCTGACCTGAGAAAAATCAACAAACATTGCCAGCATGACCCACGGCTTGCGGAATCACAACTATTCTAAGGTTGAAAGAGTATTTACAGTAGTGGCTTAAGAAATCTGTCAAAG
>JAOZMV010000276.1:1431-2749 GCA_029934095.1 Desulfuromusa sp.
CCAGATCTATGCCAGCTGCAGCACGGTAATCTTCACAGGAAGCATGAATTGTTTCCGGATCACTAAAACAGCGAATGTATTCGGTCATGGCCTCATCCTTAAATACTGCTTCGGGCGCACCCCAACGGTTGAGTTTTTCAGTGAGGTAATAAGCAGGGTCACAGCCGATCATCCGCTCTGGCAACCCATTGGGCTGGATAAGGAAAAACCAGTGGTAATAGCCTGTAGCAAAGGCCTGATTTGTTGTTTTAAACATATAATGGGTGGGGGCAATATCCATCACACAGGCTTTTTGTATTTTTGCAGGATGATCTAACGCCAGCCGATGCGTCACTCTGGCCCCACGATCATGACCAGCCACAAAGAACTTTTTATAGCCCAAAAAATCCATAACTTCGACCATATCCTGAGCCATAGCCCGCTTCGAATAGGGAGAATGATCCGGGGTGCTTGGTGGCTTTGAACTGTCACCGTAGCCGCGCAAATCGGGACAAATCACATGGAAATGTTTTGCCAGAAGGGGGGCAACTTTATGCCACATAACATGCGTTTGCGGATAACCGTGGAGCAGGAGGAGGGGACGACCAGATCCTCCATGAATCAGGTTGATTTTAGCACCGGTTGTCTTCACCTGGGTTTTAGTGAAATCTTTTCCAAATAGCATTGCTACAGTCTCCTTTTGTTCCCGACTACTATGTATGACAGGCTTGCTCATTGATTATCCGTTCTACTTGACCTGAGCAAAATCAACAAACATTACCAGCATGACCCCCACGGCTCGCGGAATCACAACTATTCTAAGCCTGAAAAGGTGTTTCCAGTAGTGGCTTAAGAAATCTGTCAAAGGTGACCTTTTGTTTTGCAGTCAATAGATCGATGTCTCCTTCGTTATCGAGTAAAAAAGTGCCGACGCCGATGACTGTTTTTGGCAGATAACCGGTCCCAGCAACAATCTGTTCAATTTTATCGATTCGCTTGCTGATCAGGTTGCTCAGTATGTTCAGGTCAAGTTCCATATTCTGTCCTCCAGATTCCTATATGAGAATAAAAGATTGTGCGAAGGGGGTCTTAAGGGGCACGATGACAGCCTCCGAGGAGTTTGTCAAAATCTTCCGGCATCCCGGTGTCAAAGGTCATTTGTTTACCGTTGAAAGGATGAGTGAAGGAAATTGATCGAGCATGGAGAGCAAGCCGTTTCGAAACAATCTTCCCACTTCCGTATTTGCTGTCCCCCGCGACGGGATGTCCTTTATCCGCGAAATGGACGCGGATCTGGTGTTTTCGACCGGTCAGGAGATGAATCTCCACCAGGCTGAAA
>JAOZMV010000277.1 GCA_029934095.1 Desulfuromusa sp.
TCAGAAAGAGGGTTCAATTTTCCGCAGATTGCTACGGGTTGTTCATTTGATCAGGTTTTTTTGGAGAAAACTATGTTGATTCGTGTCCGCTATAAAGATGGTCGTATCGATTTGATTCCCTCAAAGAATCTCGATGAACTGATTGTGATGAGTGAAATTGAGCAATTTGAACGTTCGGCTGGCTGGGTAACGGTTGGGAAGGATCCTATAAGAAGTACCCTGCGTGGTGAATATATGGGCCCGGAACGCAGGGAATAAAAGGTGTCCCGGTTTCTCAGCAGCGGGATTGGGTTCCTGGCTGCAGTAATAAAAAAGGCTCAACTTGAAACGGTTGAGCCTTTTCACTGTCAGGGGTTTAAACTCGTCAGTTTTCCGCGATAACTTTTTAAAATGTTGAGGACCTTAACCCTCTGATCCGAACCTAAGCGGAGGAGGATTTTTTGACCGGATGAAAGGTTCTCCAGGGTTGGGTCTGCATAAGTGAAAAGGACAGATGGTTGAGCGAATTGAATCGGATCTGGCGGATTTGGTACTGTCAGCAGGTGATCAATCACATAGACCAGTCGGTCATTGAAATAAGCATTTTTGTAGCCTAATTGCTCATAAGCCGTTTGAAATAATGGATAAAAATAGGCATAAAATTTGATCGTCAGATCTCGATCAATCGATTCCAATAGCGTTACGTAGATGCTATAGCGTTTATAGTTTCTACTGCTGGCTTGAGGTGCTTCAGGGGTTCCTGCAACCAGAAACTTTCCTCCCGGAGCTTTAAGCGGCAGGTGAGCTCTTGGTAAACGTTTTTCTGGAAGGTTGTCAATAGTGACCACAAATCTCTGGATGAAGTTTTCCATCTGTAACAGCTTATTATCTGTTTGGCTGCTGAGTGAATTTGTGAGTGCTGCTTGAAAGTTTTTATCATTTTTTTGAACCGAGGGTGTGGTTTCTGAAAGTTGCTGATCGACCGACTCTGTTTTTGTGTCTTTCTGTTCAGGTGGTAATACTGCCGGGGTCGTTGTTGAATCCGGAACCGGATAGTGGACAATAGGATTTTTAACCGGTTCACGTGCCGGGACTGGCTGAACGTCCAATGGCAATTGTTCTGAGACCGTTTGGCTCTGAAAATAAATTGCAATGACCAGTCCCCCAAGGAACACCAGTAAAATAAAGATAATCAAATTTGTTTTATTCATTAACGGTTCTCCCTTATGGAAATATTATCCATTATGACCAGTTTATTTTGCCATTTCCAGTGATTATTTGGATTATCAGTAAACTTTTTTATTTTCTATGTAGTTTATCCGATGGAATTGATTAAAACTGAAATTAATAAAAGAGATTATTCAGGAAACGAGTCCTCTCGTTTGTTTCATGGTCGTGGCCATTGTTTCCCTGGGTATGAGGATCTTGTGATTGACTGGTTTAAACCCGTTGTTTTAATAACGCTATATTCTCCAAGGGATGACGGGTGGTTTGCACAGCTGATTACGTTGTTGTGCTCGCAAATTACTGCGGTTGAGGCAATCATTCTACAAGAACGTTATTTACGGGATTCTCCCAGCCGTCTCCTGTTTGGTGAACTGCCAGATAATGTCAATGCGGTTGAGGCCGGGTTGAAATATCGTTTGCGCTTGAGTGGAGCACAAAATATTGGGTTTTTCCCCGATATGGGTCAGGGGCGGAGATTGGTGTCTGAAATAGCGGCGGGCAAAAAAGTTCTTAACCTTTTTGCTTACAGCTGTAGTTTTTCCGTTGTCGCTATATCTTCCGGGGCAGATCAGGTTGTCAATCTTGATATGAACAAAAGGGCTCTTCAGTTGGGTCGTTTCAACCATCAACTTAATAATCTGGATTTGCGGAAAGCCAGTTTTTTGCCGCTGGAAGTATTTCGCAGTTTCAGTAAGTTACGCAGACTGGCACCATTTGAGCTGATTATTTGTGACCCTCCAGCTACGCAGGGGGATAGTTTTCAACCACAGCGGGATTGGCCTAAATTAGTTCAAAAATTACCTCTATTGCTGAAGCCAGGGGGAGAAATTCTGTTTTGTCTGAGTAGCCCATACTTGGCCCCCGATTCTCTCCGTGAGCTGGTTAAGAGATTTTGTCAAAAAGCTCAATTGTTGCAGATTTGCTATTCAGATGACCGCTTCCCTGAAAATAGTTTGGATAAAGGCTTGAATATACTGCATTATAAGGTTAATTAAACAGTTCAGGTATGTATGGGAATGCTGCGTTGACCTCGTCCTTTGAAAAAAAGTCAGCTTGGTAAAAAAACGAAGAATCGGTATGTTGCAGCGAATTAAGAATAATTTGACTATTGCTTTTTCTATTATCGGGCTATACTTACATAATTCTGTTTGCAAAATGTGTTGAAAGGAGGCTGGAAAATGCCGGTCGTGACTGTACGTGCACTTGAAGGGATCAGTGCTGAGAAAAAAGAAGAACTAATGGAACGGATTACTGTCGTTATGAAGGAGGTTTTAAGTAAAAACCCTGAAGCGACTCACGTTATTATTGAGGAGGTTGCTGCGGAAAATTGGGGAATCCGTGGAAAAACCGTAGCGACAATACGTTCCGGGAAGTAGATATTTTTAAATTCAACAAAAAACGGCCGTCTATTATAGACGGCCGTTTTTTGTTGAATTAGCTGGAAACAAGGAGATTGTCGGACTATACGGACTGAAGCGAAAATTTGGAGGTTTGAGAACAGTTTTTATCTCGTTTGCAGGCTCATAGCCATAGCTATGGG
>JAOZMV010000278.1 GCA_029934095.1 Desulfuromusa sp.
TTTGTCTGAGCTCGCGAATCTTTTGACCGATTTGCAACTCCTTGACTTCAGATCTAAACTCGTTCATTGCTCTCCTCTGAATGCAGGAGGTTGTCGGACTCCTAGGTGAAATTAACTTTTAGCGTTCCTTTGTCCAACAGTCAAGTTTCTATCTGGAATATGGATATTGGACGCTGTTTTATTGACTATGGTAAAAGCTACTTGTTAGATTTTATCCACTGGGAGTTTTTTATGACCGAGACGGAGAAAAAAAATACCTTTGAGGCCATCTTGTTTGATCTTGATGGCACTTTGCTGCGAGCCAATATGCAGAAATTTATCCCTCTATATATCCGTGGATTGGCAGCACATTGTACCGAACTGGTGGAACCGGAAAAGTTTGAAAGAACCTTGCTTACAATTATCCGTGAGCTGATCCATACTGAAGGCGATGGTTCCCTCACCAATGAAGAACGGGTTTATACCCGGATGTATCAGGAATTAGCACTCCCCAAGTCAATGATGGATGAAAGTCTGGCCCATTTAAGAGAGAATAGTCTGGATGAATTACAAGAGTTCGTTCATCCCATTCCGTTAGCCAAACAGATCGTTAAAGATTGTCAGGAAAAAGGTATCCCTCTGGTACTGGCAACCAATCCGGTTTTCCCAAAATTCATGATTCAGGCACGGATGGAGTGGGCTGAGCTGGAAGAAGATTCTTTTACCTATCTGACCAGTTATGAGAACAGTCACTATTGCAAACCGCATGCGGGATACTTTCAGGCAATTGCCAAACAACTTGGTATCATCCCGGAAAACTGCCTGATGGTTGGTAACGATCTCAGCCACGACCTGGCAGCGGCGGCGGTCGGAATGAAAACTTATCTGGTCGATACCTGGCTGGTAGATCGAGGTGGCCCCGAGTGGCCCTGTGATTACCGTGGTGATCATAGTTCCTTGCAACAATTCTTACAGGAACAGCTGGGGTGAAGAGCTAATCTGTCGCATTTCAAATATCCTGAAAGGATTTAACTTTTGAGCAAAATAACTGAAGAGATAATATACCACGGGCGCATCCTCGATTTAGCTCGTGAAGTTCACTCCATGCCAGACAACCGAGAGTCATCCTTTGAAATCATTCACCATCCAGGTGGAGCGGCGGCATTGCCGATTCTGGAAGATGGACGGCTATTGTTGATTCGCCAATTCCGTCCCGCGATCCAGGATTATATCTATGAAATTCCAGCCGGTCGGTTAGAAATCGGAGAGACTCCTGCCAGCTGTGTTGAACGGGAGCTGCAGGAAGAAATTGGCTATCGCCCAGGACATCTGGAATCCCTTGGATATGTTTATAGTAGTGTCGGATTTTGCAATGAAAAGATTCATCTATTTATTGCAACGGATCTGCAACAGACACAGACCGCCCATGAGCCGGATGAATTTATCGAGCCGCTGGTTGTCACTCTGGATGATGCGTTAGAGATGATATCTGCCGGAACAATCACCGATGCAAAAACCCAGATTGCGCTGTTGCGTTATGCCCTGCTCAGCAAAGAAAAATCATGAAAATGTCACTGTCCAATTATTACCCCTCCCCGGTGGATCTTCCCTTTAACCGAGCCAGTCTGAACGATAGTTTTTGTCCTGCAACCCCCGATCAGGATCCGGGCGGAGATGGTGTCTGGTTACCATTACAGGGAATGAACCTCTTGACTGTTAATGGAGAGTCGGGACAAAAATTGGTGGCAGGCGATTCCCCTTTTTCAACGACAGCCGCCTCCCCTCTCTACATCGGTCAATGGCAGGGTCAACCGTGTCGATTACTGCAGATCCCGGACAACATGGAACTCCCCCCGGAGCTTTCTAAACAACCGCTTCGAGCAACGAAACCAAAAATATCGGTTGAGTTACTTTCACTGGCAGGGATGGGGCAGATGATTCTCCACTGGGAACAGGGCAGCCAATATTGTGGCAACTGTGGAAAAAAGATGGTTCGGCTTGAGAAAGAGTGGGGCAAGGAGTGTCAGACCTGCAATACACATCACTTTCCACGAATTCACCCCTGTGTTATCGGTTTAATCATAAAGGGGGATGAAATACTCCTTGCCCATAAAGCGGAATGGGCTGATGGTCGCTATAGTCTGGTGGCTGGCTTTGTCGAATTTGGCGAATGCCTGGAAGAAGCAATGGCACGGGAAACGGTTGAGGAAACAAATATTCAGATCAAAAATATCCGTTATATCGGCAGTCAGTCCTGGCCCTTCCCCAGCCAATTGATGTGTGGATTTGTTGCCGATTATGCCAGCGGGGAGATTGAACTGAACGACCGGGAACTTGCCGACGCAAAATGGTGTAAACTGGATCAATTGCCGACGTTACCACCAAAGAGAAGTATTGCCCGTCATCTGATAGACCGGGCTGAAGAGTTCATCTTCTGAAACTGTTTTTCTTGTTAACTTGATGGCACCTGCCCATCGCACCGACAATAGAAGGAATCACCTATCATGAAATATATCGGAGCCCACGTCAGTGCTTCTGGTGGTGTTTTTAACGCCCCACTCAATGCAGTAGAGATCGGGGCAACAGCTTTCGCCCTGTTTACTAAAAATCAGAAACAGTGGAAAGCGGCACCATTGACCGAAGAGGTTATTGCCAAATTTAAGGAGAACTGCCGGCAACACAATTTCAAACCGGAACAGATTCTCCCCCACGACAGCTACCTGATCAACCTCGGTCACCCGGAAGCTGAAAAATTAGAAAAATC
>JAOZMV010000279.1 GCA_029934095.1 Desulfuromusa sp.
TTATGAGCATAACCGCCGATATAAAGACCATTTTTAAAAAATAGCAGGGTATAGGGATCAATCAAATACTGCTGTTTTTTCTTTTTTGGCGGCTTATAATCGATCAGACATCGCTGCTGCTTCAGGAGTGCCTGACGCAGATCTCCCAACAAACAATGCTGTCCTGAGTAGTCTTTAAAACCGTTGAATCGTGGGGTTGAAACTTCAGCAATTCGCTCAAGATGGGCAACACTCCGCGGTGGCAGATTGGAGTGAATCCGGGTAAAGATCGCTTCAAGATCATCCTGAAACGGGGTTCCCTGTAAAAAGTCCAACTGTCCCCGGCACAGATAAAGGGTCATCAACTCTTCAAGGGAAAAGGTGATCGGTGGCATCTTACTGAAGCCAGAAATAAAACTGTAGAGGACATAGCCATCAGCCTGACGTTCACTGACCAGCGGATAACCAGCATCCAGAATCGCCTGCAGGTCGCGATAGATTGTCCGACGGGTCACCTGACACTCTTCCACCAGTTCGTCCACCGTAGCACCATAGCGTGCTTCCAGAATCCGGATCAGATCGTGTAGCCTGGACGCCTGACTGTATTTTTTCGGCACTCGACCAAGTTTACGCCTTGTGGTCATTTTTGATTCTACCTAAACAAATAGAAGTGGTGGTTATGGGGTTGAATATACTTTGTATTAGTTGTAACTACGAAGAAAAATAATAGATATTATTACACCAAAATTTACGAAAATCCCGGTAAAAAAACTTTTCGACAATAGAACCATTGACACGGTATAGCCATTTAGAGAAAGATTACAAGTGTTTGATCTCTTTCCTCTACATAAGAAGTTATCGGAGTATTTATTTTGCAGTTATTTAATCAAAACGAACCCGTCATCGTTCTCGACTTCGAAACCACCGGGCTCTACCCGGATAACGGAGATCGGGTTATTGAAATCGGAGCAGTATTGCTCCGCGATCAGAAAATTATTGATCAATTTCAGAGTCTTATCAATCCAGGTTACTACGTCTCAGATGAGATAGAAGCTATCACTGGAATTAGCAACGCCATGCTCAGTGGGGCTCCCAAGGCACCAGAAGCGATGGCAAAATTTGTAAAGTTTATCGGCACTCACCCCCTGGTGGCACACAATGCTTCATTTGATCAACATTTTCTCGAAACTGAACTGGGCTATTTCGGCAAAAAACGTCCATTGAATTTTGGTTGCACATTGCGAATTGCTCGCAGGCTTTATCCCGATGTGATTAATTACAAACTGGAAACTCTAGTGCGCTACAAAAAGATACCAGTGAAGAGTCAATTCCATCGAGCCTTGGCGGATGCGGAAATGGCAGCACTCCTCTGGGTTAAAATCATCGAAGATTTAAAATCCCAATTTGGTTTTGAACATGTTTCTTTTGATCTGATGAAGAGGATCGGCAAAATGAACAAGGAAAAGGTGCCTACCCTGCTCCAGAAAGAGGCCGAAAAATTGCGAACACAGCAGGTTGATACAACCGGAGACCTCTTTGGCTAAACAATAAAAGGATCTATAAGTGAAAATCAGCATTGAATATTGTAATCAGTGAGGCTACCGCCCACGTGCTGCCAGTCTGGCAGATAAAATAGAAAAACAATTCCCCATAAAAGTAGAGTTGATCCCTTCCGGCGGTGGTGTTTTTGAAGTTGTTGTTGATGGAAAACTGATCTATTCGAAGAAGGCTACCGGGGGATTTCCGGCCGAATTGACAATTATAGAAATCTTAGGCAAAGATTAATCATCCAACAAACTGGCTCTCAGCCAGCTGCCAAAATGCTTTGACCGTTGGTTTTTGTAGATTTCGTTTACTGGAACATAAGCCAACGACATACGGTTCCAGTTCTGGCATCCGATCAAGGATAACCACGTCATCACAAAAAGGGCTGCGCTCAAGAACCAGTTGCGGAACAATACCAACTCCACAACCAAGATGGACCATAGGAATGATCGCTTCATTGCCGGTCACCTCAGAACTGATCTTTGGCACGATCCGGTTCTTCCTCAACCACTTATCCAGCCGCCGCCGTGATAATCCAGCTTGTGGAAGGACCAGAGGAACCTTGGATAAGTCCAGTTGTTTACTATTAATTTGACTTAGCGAAGCAGCGAGCTGCTTTCCGGCAATAAAAATCAACGGAGTGGTCATGATTGGTAGAAATTCAACCCCGACGCTACGTCGATCCGGTAGAGCAGCGACGGCGATGTCAATTTCTCCTGATTCTATCTGCAGCACAGCCTTTTCTGCAGCACCAGTACGCAGTTCCAATTGAACTTCGGGATAAGCTTTTCGATATCCCTCCAAAAGATCTGGAAGCAAACTATAAACGGCAGTGATTGAGGCATAAAGAGAGAGAGTTCCGGCAAACTTTTGATTACCCGACAGAGAATCTTGCAAACTTTGAAAATCATGCACTGCCTGGCGGGCGTAGACGCAAAACTGTTCCCCCGCGAGAGAGAGCTGAACGGTTCGATTATCCCGCGCAAACAGAGTTTGCCCCAGTTGTTCTTCCAGCCGCTGAATCGTGCGCGTCAGAGCCGAAGGACTTAAGTTGCAGACCTGACTTGCACGTCCGAAATGGAGGAGTTCGGCCGTTGTTAAAAAAATTTCAAGCTCGCGAATATCCATAAATCACCCAGTCAGTGTTTCAAATGATGCAACACAATATACACATTAAATCAATTTACGCAATATTCCAAATAAGCTACAGT
>JAOZMV010000030.1 GCA_029934095.1 Desulfuromusa sp.
TTTTAGCTCGTTTGAGATTAATAGCCATAGCTATTGGTCGAAAAGGAGCTGAAATCTGGGCCAAACAGCCGGATTTGCAGCCGGGTCATGGATAGTCCGACAGCCTCCTAAATAATAACAACTTTTGTGACAAGGTCGTGTTGTGATGCCATCGGTAAAATTGCACCAGTGGAAGTTACGCAAAAAACAACCAACAGCCATTCAGGTTGGTCAAATGGCCAATGACCTGCATCTCCAGGATTTGACAGCTCAAGTTTTGTTGTTGCGTGGTGTGACTACAGCGGAGCAGGGGGTTGAGTTTCTGCAGGCAGGATTATCGGCTCTGCCGGATCCTGATCTGTTACCCGACATGGGGATTGCATGCGCTCGCTTAGAACAGGCATTGGTTCAAGGGGAGAAAATTGCAGTTCACGGGGATTATGATGTCGATGGTATCACCGGTTGTACTCTGCTGGTAGAAACATTACGCGCTCTGGGTGGTGAAGTTGAATATCATATTCCCCTCAGGTTAAAAGATGGTTATGGTTTATCTGCTGATGCGATTCGCCAGGCACAAAAAAATGGATGTTCGTTAGTCATATCTGTTGATTGTGGTGTTTCTGCCCAAGCTGAAGCTGAACTTGCGGCTGAGTTAGGTTTGGATCTGATAATTACCGATCATCACCAACCCCCCGATAACCTCCCTGTCTGTCTGGCACTGATTAATCCCCACTTATCCACAAACCATTTCCCCTGGCAGGAACTCTCCGGGGTTGGTGTGGCATTCTTTCTGCTGGTTGGATTACGCCGCTATTTGCGTGAAAAAGGCTATTTCAGCAAAAGATCAGAACCGGATTTACGCCAGGGTCTCGATCTGGTTGCCCTTGGTACGATTGCTGATATAGTCCCTTTAGGTGGGGTTAATCGTATCCTGGTACGGAGCGGTTTACAGCTTTTGGAGGCCGGGACCCGTCCGGGAGTTGCAGCATTGAAACGGGTTGCTGATGTTAAACAGGTTAGCAGTGGGACGGTAGGTTTCAGGCTTGCCCCACGCTTGAATGCCGCTGGACGTTTGGAGGATGCAGCATTAGGGGTTAAACTGTTGTTGGGTGACGATCCGCAGGATATTGATCCTCTTGCGGAACTTTTGAACAACTTTAATCGTGACCGGCAACAGTTAGAGCAGCAAACCCTGGCTGAAGCTATCGCTCTGGTTGAGGAACAGAATCACCCAAAACGACACAGCATTGTTTTAGCAAGAGAAAACTGGCATTCAGGGGTGATTGGTATTGTCGCCAGTCGTCTGGTTGAACGTTATCACCGTCCCACGGTGATGATCGCGCTTGAAAATGGCATGGGGAAGGGTTCCGCCCGTTCCATCGGCAATTTCCATCTCTATCAAGCACTCAAACAGAGCGCCGAATCTCTGGATGGTTTTGGTGGCCATGCGATGGCGGCCGGGCTGTCGATCAGGGAAAAGAATCTGGAAACGTTTATTTCCACTTTTGAGCAGGTGGCACGCGCCACTCTTTCAGCTGAAGATCTATTGCCGGTTTTGCTTCATGACGGTGAGGTTGATCTGTCTCGATTCAATCTTTCTTTACTGAAAGAGTTGGAAGGTTTGGATCCCTTTGGTGCCGGGAACCCTCAACCCGCTTTTGTGAGTCGGAATTGCCGGGTTTATTCCCCCCGGATTTTGGCGGATAAACATCTGAAATTTGAGGTAGAACAGGATGGTTCACGGGTTGGTTGTATCGCTTTCGGAAAAGCCGAATATTTTGACCAATTGGATGGAGAAATAGATTTATTGTATCGCCCTGGGATCAATCAATGGCGCGGAAAGGAATCAATTCAATTGCAGATTATTGATTTGTGTGCTTCAGAGTGTGGAAACAATGACTGACCGTTTAAAGAAAAAACTGGCTCAGTTGGCCAGTAAAGAAGTTGGCAAAGTTACCTTTAGTGAGTTGCTTTCCCGCCACAATAGCTGGAAAGTTGGCGGCAGGGCAGATCTGTTTATTGAGCCGGAAAACACTCAACAGATAGCCAGGATTCTCCATTTTGTTCACGAAAATGAAATCCCATTAGTTGTTATCGGGCAGGGAAGCAATCTTCTTTTTGATGATGTTGGAGTGCGCGGAGTCGTTTTGAAAATTGGTCAGCAACTGGCTGCCATTCGCATCGTTGGGAACACGATTGTTGCCGGGGGTGGAGCTTGGGTTCCGCAGTTGGCACGCAGGTCAATGCAGGCAGGACTGAGTGGCCTTGAACATTGTATCGGGATTCCCGGAACCGTTGGTGGCTTGGTGATAATGAATGGTGGCAGTCAGCGTAAAGGGATCGGTGACAATATTGTCAATGTCACAATTGTCGATAAAACCGGCGTCATTCAGCTGTTAACACAAGAGGAATGTGATTTTTCCTACAGACACAGTGCTCTTCAGGGTAGCGGCTGTATCGTTGTTGGTGTTGAGCTGAATTGTCCTGCGGGAGAGATCAAACAGATTCGCCGGGAAATGCTGGCAGATTTACAAATAAGGCGACACAAGTTTCCCCGTAAGTTACCTAACTGTGGGTCAGTTTTTCTCAGCACTACTGAAATGCACGCAACTGTTGGTCCACCGGGAAAGGTGATTGAGGATGCCGGGTTAAAAGGTCTGCGGATCGGGCAGGCAGAAATTTCGCAGCAGCATGCCAACTTTATCGTTAATCTGGGTGGTGCAAGCTCAGCGGATATTCTTACGCTGATCGCCCAGATCCGCCAGGTTATCCAGGAAAATATTGGTTTTAATCTGGGTTGTGAGGTTCGCTATGTCAGCCCTCAGGGGGTCATAAAACCGGCTCACCTCTGAGTGACCACTTGAACCTGTCAGTCACTAAACAGCTCATCCAATTTATCAAAATCCAGGCGGGCTTCTGCCAGTTTCTCGATCATGTCAATTTTTTCCTTATCTTCAGCCTGTAACTTATAAACATCTTCATTGATGGTTCGGTAAAGTTTACCAGTTGTATGGCTGGAGGTGCGGAGGTAGGGAATATTGCTGCGATCGATAATCTGCTGAGTGATATCACTGACTTCGTGGATACCTGGAATTAACATTCCAACGATCTTATTTCGATAAGCTGGAATCTGATACATGTTTGAGAGTGTCACCAGCAATTCATCCCGGCTACTGGTGACAATTAAGAGGGTGTCATCCCGCAGCAGTTCAGTGACTCTCTGGGTTGAGGGTGACCCAATCTGCAAGTGATGAATTATCCGTCTCGTATCCCGTTTGTTACCATTGATCTTCAACCCAAGGATTTTTGCAACACGATCCAGGGTTGGGTTTGCCAATACCGGTTGATAATTAAATCCGCCCAGAACCTGGAATGTTTCCCCGGAAAAGGCTTTTTCCAGGTAATTGAGGGTGCTCTCACGTTTTTCTGGTAAAAGCTTATTGGCCATCATGGCACGAACTTCAACCCCCTCTTTCTCAAAGAGAGCCTTGTTCATATAGACGTTGTCTATCACGCTGCCGACACCGCCACCGGTAATCATTAAAACTTTGGCTTCCAGTAACCTGGCGATCCTGGCATTGGAAAGATTGACAACTGAACCCACTCCGGGATGACCAGATCCTTCAATAATCAGAAAGTCACACCTTTTTTCCAGCACAGCACAAGCTTCCAGCATCTTTTTTTCCAGATCCTGCAGGTCCAGTTCACCATTGAGTGCTTTGCGGGTTGAGTCAGGATGGATAATCACCGGGGACATATACGGTAGATCACGACCCATAGCAAAAATTTGACATATAAGAGCAGCATCCGTGTCAACAGTGATCCCTTTGTACTCCACCAATTTAGGTCCTAATGGCTTGATGAATCCAACCCGATGGTACTTCTTTTTTGCCAGATGAACCAAAGAGAGGCTCACAGTTGTTTTGCCTATATTCTGTCCAGTTGCCGCAATAAAAAGTTTTTTAGCCATTTCTATTCTCCAAAAGCTGTGAGCTGTGGCAGGAAATTATTCGGTTTCTCATCAGCCAGCGGCCAGTCCGGCTTCCCGCGCCAGTTTTTCCCAAACCGGCAAACTTTTTTCAATTACCTTATCTTCGATACAATAAGCAATCCGAAAAAAGCCTGGGGCACCAAATCCTGACCCGGGAACCAGAAGAATTCTATATTTTTGTGCTATACGGATAAATTCCATCTCATCGGCCAATGGTGATTTTGGGAAGAGGTAAAAGCCTCCCCCCGGCTTAACCATTTCGAAGCCGAGTTCAGTGAGTTTATTGTAGAGGCGGTCTCGCTTGCGACGGTATTCTTCGACATCAACACTGACCCGCTGCAGATTAGTGACCAGTCGCTGCATCAGGGCGGGAGCGTTGACAAAACCAAGAACACGGTTGCAGAAAATAGCTCCCTGCATAAACAGATCAACCTCAACCATGGTTGGATTGGCAGCCAGGTAGCCGATCCGTTCCCCCGGTAGAGCAAGATCCTTTGAATGCGAGGTCACAATTAGTGAATTCTGGATACAGTTGAAAATACACGGTACTGTCTCTCCGAAGCTGATCCGGGCATACGGCTCATCAGAAATTGCCACAATTGTTGTGCCAAATTCCTCCTCTTTTTTCTGCAACAAGTTGCCCAGAGATTTCAAGGTCTGTTCCGGATAGATGACCCCGGTTGGGTTGTTGGGGGAATTAATAATAATTGCCCGGGTTCTTGAGTTGATGGCTGAGGCGATAGCATCCAGATCAGGTTGAAAATTTTCTTCAGTGTCAACTTCGACAGGAACCCCACCCTGGTTGTCGATATAGAACTTGTACTCAACAAAATAAGGGGTGAGGATAATGACTTCATCTCCTGGATTCAGTAAGGTTTTCAGGACGACATTCAGGGCTGCACCGGCCCCACAGGTCATGACAATATGGTTTTTTGTGATGCTGTTATTGCATTTTTCTGCAACCACTTCGGCTACAGCAGCCCGAGTTTCATCGTATCCGGCATTGTTCATATAACGATGCATTCCCGGTATCGGGTTAGCAGCAATTCTTTTCAGTTCTTGATGTAGTTCTTTCGGTGGCTCCATGGTGGGGTTGCCAAGGGTGAAATCAAAAATATTTTCTTCGCCATATTGTTGTCTCAGGGCCGCCCCTTCTTCGAACATTTTACGAATCCAGGAGGCGCTTTCAATCTGTTCTTTTATTTGTGTCGCGACAGGCATGGAGAGATTCCTTTATAAATAATTGATTATATGAATACTGAATTGAAAGTTTAACCGCGCTAAACTTAGGGGTCAAGGTGGTTTTAGTTTGAATCAACGGATGTGATAAATTGATTTTTACTGCGGCTTAGGCTACATTTCCGCATCTCTTCCTTCTTCAGAGAGTTATTTATTATGACAAACAGTAATTTGGATGATTTACGACAACGGATTGATCTGATTGACAACCAGATTCTTGACCTTCTTAACCGGCGAGCCGAGGTGGTTGTCGCGGTTGGAAAAGCCAAGGAGGGGGCTGAAAAAACTTTCTATGTCCCCAGTCGGGAAAAAGCTATTTATGAACGCTTAACCGGGCAGAACCCCGGTCCTTTCCCCGATGATGCCATTTGTAAGGTTTTTCGTGAAATTATTTCAGCATCTTTGAATATGGAACGGCCGATGGCGGTGGCCTTTCTGGGACCGCAATCAACATTTACCCACATGGCAGCGATGACGCAGTTTGGTTTGTCTGCACAGTTGGTCCCTTTGAAAAGTATTCCTGCGGTCTTTGAAGAGGTTGAGCGGGGTCGTGCTCAATACGGGGTGGTTCCGGTTGAGAACTCGACCGAGGGTGTTGTCAATCATACCCTGGATATGTTTTTTGATTCTGAACTGCAGATGATTGCTGAAATTATGTTGGAAATTTCCCACAATCTCCTTTCAAAATCGGGTGACATCGGGCAGATCGGTAAGATTGTTTCCCATCCCCAACCTTTGGCGCAGTGCCGGCACTGGCTTGAAACCAATATGCCCGATATGCCGCTTCTTGATGTTGCCAGTACCGCAGCAGCAGCACAGATGGCAGCGGAAGATGGATCGGTGGCAGCAATTGCCAGTCATGCAGCGTCAGTTCAGTATGATCTCCAGGTTATTAAGGCTAAAATTGAAGATAACCCCCATAATTTCACCCGATTTCTAGTGATTGGTAAGAAGACCCCGGAAAAAAGTGGGGCGGATAAAACTTCAATTATGTTCAGCGTCAAGGATGAACCGGGAATTCTCTATCGAATGCTTGAACCTTTCAGTAAACGCGAGATCAACCTTGCCAAGATTGAGAGTCGACCGATGAAGCAGAAAGCCTGGGAGTATATTTTCTTCCTCGATCTGATCGGTCATATTGAGGACCCAGAAATTTCGGCGGCGATAGAGGAATTACGTGGCCATTGTCATTTCCTCAAAATTCTCGGTTCCTATCCGATAGCCAGAAACGAAAGTTCAACGGGGGAAAGCACTCATGTCTGACAATGTTTTGATTCCTCGTCTTGCAATAATCGGTGTCGGTTTGATCGGTGGTTCGCTTTCCCTGGCACTTAAAGAGGCGGGTGCCGTTGGTGAAGTTATTGGTTGTGGCCGGGGCAAGCCAAACCTGGAAAAAGCCATCGAACTGGGCGTTATTGACTCTTACCGGCGTGATCCTGCAGAGGCAGTCAAAGGTGCTGATGTGGTTTTTCTGGCGACACCGGTCCAGACTTTAGGGTTGGTTACGCAGCAATGTTTACCAGGTTTGCAACCGGGGGCAATTATCACCGATGGGGGCAGTGTCAAGGGGGATGTGGTCAAGGCGATTGAACCATTGCTGCCTGAAGGGGTTCATTTTGTCCCTGGACATCCGATTGCGGGTACTGAGAATAGTGGTGCTGAAGCAGCTTTTCCAAGTTTGTATCATGATAAGCGTTGCATTTTGACTCCGACGGAAAATACGGATCCACAAGCTCTTGAGTTGATCGAACAGATGTGGCGAACCGTCGGTAGTAATGTCGTGCGGATGCCGTTGGAAAAGCATGACAAAATTCTGGCTGCTATCAGTCATCTGCCGCACATGGTCGCTTATTCTCTGGTCAATGCGGTTGGTTCCTACGATCATTATGAAGAGAATATCCTTGAATATTCGGCTGGCGGGTTTCGTGATTTTACCCGGATCGCATCTTCCGATCCCACCATGTGGCGAGATATTGCTGAAACCAATCGTGATGCTTTGCTGGAAATGATGGAGCAGTTCGAGAAATCTCTTGCTGAGTTGAAAGCAGATATTGCTGAGGGTCATGGTGAGAAGCTGTTTGAATTCTTTTTACGCTCGAAACAACTTCGGGACGCAATTCTTTGATGGCGTCGCAAAAAGTCCGACCTACGGTGTTGCAGCGTTTTTTCAAGATCTCGACCTACCTTATGTAGGCCTTCACCCTTGAAAAAACACTACGCCTTGTAGAACGAAATTTTTGCTTAGCCATCATTCTAATAATGTAATTGAAGGATCACTCTTATGCATAAGGCAGAATCCAGAACTGTTTCACCGGCCAAGGGTTTGCACGGGGAAATTGTTGTTCCCGGGGATAAATCAATTTCTCATCGGGCCATTATGTTCGCATCTCTGGCACAGGGGGAAAGTCGAATCCGCGGGTTGTTGCGTGGTGAAGATTGTCTTTCAACTTTAGCCGCTTTTAAAAGCTTGGGAATTGATGTTGTTGAAAAAGCCGATGATGAATTGATTATCCACGGACGTGGTTTGGAAGGTTTGCAGGAGCCGACTGATGTGGTCGATTGTGGTAACTCGGGAACCACAATGCGTCTGATGAGTGGCATTCTGGCAGCGCAACCGTTCTTTTCGGTACTCACTGGTGATCAATACCTGCGTAAGCGTCCCATGGGAAGAGTGATCAATCCTCTAGCGGGTATGGGGGCAAAAATACTCGGTCGGGATGATAATACTAAAGCTCCATTTGCCATCGATGGGGGTGGTTTACATCCCACTGAATATCATTCGCCGATTGCCAGTGCCCAGGTGAAATCGGCGCTGCTACTCGCCGGTATGCAGATCGAAGGGACAACCACAGTTTACGAGCCACACCTTTCGCGGGATCACAGTGAACGGATGTTACGTTCCTTTGGTGCTGATCTGGAGTCTTTCTCCGGTGGTGTCAGGGTGACAGGCCGGGTTAATCTGCAAGGATGTGATGTTGAAGTTCCGGGGGATATCTCCTCGGCCGCCTACTTTCTGGTGGCCGGATTGATTGTCCCCGATTCGGAACTGCTGCTGAAAAATGTCGGAGTTAACCCGACCCGCAGCGGTATTATTGATATTCTGCAACAGATGGGCGGTTCTATCGAGCTGACCAATCAACGTGAACTATCGGGAGAACCGGTTGCTGACCTGTTGGTTAAAAGCAGTCATCTGCACGGTATTGATATTGGCGGAAGTTTAATTCCCCGGGCAATTGATGAATTTCCGGTTGTCAGTGTTGCTGCCGCTTATGCCACCGGGGTCACAACGATTCGTGATGCTAAAGAATTGCGGGTCAAAGAAACGGATCGGATTGCCGCCATGTGTGAAACCCTGGGGACGCTTGGTGCGGACATAGAACCACGGGAAGATGGCATGCAGATTGTCGGTGGAAAAGCATTGAGTGGAGGTCGGGTCAACTCGTTCGGTGATCATCGAATTGCCATGAGCATGGCGATTGCAGCATTGGCTTCTGTAACGGAGATCGAAATTAAAGATACTGCCTGTACCGAAACTTCATTTCCCGGTTTCTGGAATTTACTAACTCTGATATCCAAGGACGCTTAACTTGAAAAAAAAACTGATTATCGCCATTGATGGCCCGTCTGGTGCGGGAAAAAGTACCCTGAGTAAGGCCCTGGCGAAACGACTTGATTATCTGAATATTGATACCGGTGCCATGTATCGTTCTGTGGCGTTATTAGCTCAGCAGCGGGGCATAGATCCCCATGATGGCGTTGCGTTAAGGGCTCTCTGTGATGAGATGTCGATTGAGTTTATTCGTGGGGATCTTTCAGAACGTGTTCTCGTCAACGGGGTCGATGTTTCAGATGCGATACGAACACCAGAGGTCAGCCTGTTAACGCCTCAGGTTTCTGCCTCTCCCGTGGTGCGTGAGGCGATGGTGCAATTACAGCAGAAGATGGGGGCGGCTGGTGGTGTTGTTCTTGAGGGGCGTGATATCGGTACGGTTGTTTTTCCTTATGCTGACGTTAAGTTCTTTCTTTCGGCAACGGCGGCAGAAAGAGGGCTGCGACGTTATAAAGAACTGCTGGCCAAGGGAATGGATGTTGAGCTGCGACAAACCATTGCCGAGGTGGAAGCTCGTGACGCAGCAGATACTGCCCGAACTTTTGCTCCGTTGATGCAAGCGGATGATGCCGTGGCTGTTGATTCAACCCGGTTATCAATAGATGATGTACTTAATAAAATGTTGACTATTATTGAAGCTAAAGAGGCAGAACTCACCGGTTAAAAGAGAATAACTGCTTGAAAAATATTGGTTTGTTTTTTCTTGAGGGCTGTGCTAACTTGCGCAGTCTCAAATTGAGTCCGCCGTCGAAAGGCGTCGGGAAATTCGTAAGGGGGTAACATCTCCAATGGTAGAAGATAAAGACATGCAAGACGAAGAAGAAATGGAATTAGAAGAGGGCGAGGAAAGCTTTGAGGATCTGCTGAATGATTATGAGCAGGGTGGCTTAGAGCTGAAGCGTAATGATGTCGTCGAGGGAACAATTGTTCAGGTCAATCCTGATTCGGTTGTTGTCGATGTCGGTTACAAATCCGAGGGCGTTATATCCCTACGTGAATTTGCCGATGAAAAAGGGGAAATTAACGTCAAAGTTGGTGACGTTTATGATGTCCTGTTTGGTGGTGGTGAAAGTGACAGTGGTCTGATTGTTCTTTCAAAAGAAAAGGCTGATCGACAGAAGATCTGGAATTCTCTTGAAGAGGATGCTGTGGTCGAGGGTCGGATTATCAGTCGTATCAAAGGTGGTCTCTCGGTTGATATCGGCGTTAATGCTTTTCTGCCGGGGTCTCAAGTTGATCTGCGCCCAGTACGTAATCTGGACAAAGTGATTGGGCAAACCTTCGATTTCAAGATCATCAAGCTGAACAAGCGACGTGGCAATATTGTTCTGTCACGGCGGGTACTGCTCGAATCAGAGCGTGAGTCACATCGTAGTGATACTCTGAAAACACTTGAAGAAAATCA
>JAOZMV010000280.1 GCA_029934095.1 Desulfuromusa sp.
CTGCAGCCGAAGCAATCACCTCCGGGGTCTGTTTTGCCCGTGATCTGGTCAACGCGCCGGGCAATCTTAAGTCTCCCGAATATCTGGCGATGCAAGCGGTTGCCATGGCGGAACAGTCCGGGATCAAAGCAAAACTTCTCGATCGGCGCGAGCTGGAACGGCAGGGGTTTGGTGCCATGCTCGGGGTTGCTCAGGGGAGCGAGCAGCAGCCGTATCTGATTGTCCTGGAATATCGAGGTGGAAATGACGCTGATCAGCCCATCGCTCTGGTTGGCAAGGGGGTCACTTTTGATTCGGGTGGGATCTCCCTGAAACCCTCTGAAAAAATGGATGAGATGAAAATGGATATGGGGGGTGCTGCTACCGTTCTCGGTACCATGCAGGCTGCAGCAGAGATGAAGTTACCGCTCAATCTGGTAGCGGTGGTTCCGGCGGTGGAAAATATGCCCTCGGGGACCGCGATTCGCCCCGGCGATATTCTGACCTCGCTTTCCGGGAAGACCATTGAAGTTTTGAATACCGATGCGGAAGGGCGGTTAATTCTGGCTGATGCACTAACCTATGTCGGACGTTATCAGCCCCATGTCGTTATCGATCTGGCAACTTTGACCGGAGCCTGCATCATTGCTTTGGGCAATCAGGCGGCAGCGGTTCTCGGTAACCATGACGGGCTGATTAGGCAATTGCTCAAGGCGGGGGAGCGGAGTGGTGAGCGATTCTGGCAACTGCCCCTCTGGGATGAATATGCAGCTTTGATCAAAAGCGACTTTGCCGATGTGAAAAATACCGGTGGCCGGGCAGCTGGAACCATTACTGCCGCCGCTTTTCTCCAGCAGTTTGCCGATAAGTACAAATGGGCACACCTCGATATTGCAGGAATGGCCTGGGCAGAACAGGGGAAAGCGGGTCAGCCGAAAGGGGGAACCGGATTTGGGGTGCGAGCATTGATCGAATATCTGCGTGGGGAAATAAAATAACCACTATTTGTTGAAAAAAAGGGGATGTCTTCAGGATGTCCAATTCTTGACATGGCGTTATAACTATTGCTAAATTGCCGTGCTCAACTGCGTCAAGACTGGTGCTGGACAACTTGGATTTCCCTGCTATCCATAGAGATTAAATAGATGCGTTTTTCTGATTCAACTCCCGAAACTGATTTGCCCAAAGGGGTACGCGATTTTCTCCCCCTTAAAGCGGCTAAAGTCGAATATCTGCAGCAGCAATTGCAGCAGGTCTATGCCGCCTGGGGTTTCCGTCCGGTCATAACTCCACAACTGGAGTTTCTGGATGTTCTGGAGCGGGGTTTCGGGGAGGGATTGGGGGAACGGACTTTTCGGTTTGATGATCGTCAGAGTGGTCGTTTGCTGGCGTTTCCTCCCGATATGACCCCGCAAATTGCCCGGATTGCGGCAACCCGTATGAGTGAACGACCGTTGCCTCTGAGACTCTGTTACAGTGGCCGGGTTTTACGCCATACCGAGCAACAGGCGGGTAAGGATCGGGATATTTTTCAATCGGGAGTTGAGTTGATCGGTCTGGATGGACCTGAAGCCGATGCTGAAATGATCGCCATGGCGGTTGAATCCCTGATTGCAGTTGGTGCGCAGGAATTCACCATCGATATCGGTCAGGTTGAGTTCTTCCGTGGAGTGATGGACGGGTTGCCTTTGGCTTCTCGTTTGGCCGAGCAAGTTGCCGATGCAATTTTGCGTAAAGATAGTTCTGAACTGAAACTGCTGCTGGAACAGAGTGAGCTGGAAGATAATACCTGTGAGGAAATTCTTGCCCTGCCACGACTTTATGGCGGTCGCGAAGTTTTACAACGGGCTGAAAAATCGGTGAGTAATGAACGTTCCCGCAAAGCGCTCGACAGCCTGGCCCAGGTTTTGGATGTTCTCGATGTCTATGGTGTTCTTGATCATGTGACGATTGATCTTGGTGAACTGCGCGGACTGAATTATCATACCGGAATCACTTTCCAGGGTTTTCTCTCCGGAGTCGGGCAGACCGTTTGCAGTGGTGGTCGCTATAATAATTTGACTGAAAAGTACGGTTTTTCTGCCCCATCTACAGGATTTACTTTTAGTTTGTTGCATCTCTTATTCGCCTTGGATAAAGTGTTGGATGAGCGGGTTGTCCCAAGTTGTGACCTGTTGATTTTTTCGACTGGTGAAAATTTGCGGGCGGCGCAACAACTGGCTTGTCAGTTGAGGAACCGTGGCTATTCGGTCGCACGGGATATTCTTGATCGCACCCAAGCGGAGGCTCTTGAATATGCCCGGCAGATGAATTATCACTTTATGGCGGTTGTCGCTGGCGCAGATCGGGATGTAGAAATTATTTCATTGTCGGATGGCAAGAAAAAACAAGTTTCCTGGCAGCAATTGCAGCAAGATACCTTCAAGTTGAACTGAACTATTTATTAATTAGTTGGTGACATCAGGTTACCGACACAACAGGAGCATAATAAGGCCATGGCCAACGTAATTATCGTCGGAGCCCAGTGGGGTGATGAAGGCAAGGGAAAGATTGTTGATATCTACACCGAGTATGCACAGGAGGTGGTGCGCTATCAGGGGGGAAATAATGCTGGACATACCTTGGTGATCGGCGATGAAAAGACGGTTCTGCACTTGATTCCTTCCGGGATTATGCATGAGGGAAAGCGCTGTATCATCGGTAACGGAGTGGTGCTCGATCCCAAGGTTTTTCTTGAAGAGATTG
>JAOZMV010000281.1 GCA_029934095.1 Desulfuromusa sp.
CTCTCTATTCCTTTTTCAAATCTGTTTTGATCAGGGTGAGAAAAATTGCGGCTGAAATTCCAGCTGAACCGAAGATCATACACATTACCATGATCTGATATCTGGCAGCAATTAGCGGTGAAATCCCGGAGAGGATCTGTCCGGTCATCATCCCTGGCAGGGATACCAGGCCAACGGCCAGCAGTGAGTTGGTGATCGGGATAAGGGAGGCATGGAGAGCAATGCTGCGAGCTTTTTTATAGGGGACATCTCTACCGATCTCCGCTTCCAGCCGTTCCCCGGCAAGGCTGATGCTGTTCATTGAGTTGGCAAAAATCATCCCGGCAAGGGGAATGAGATAGCTGGGTAAATACCAGGGGGTTAAGTTGAGAACTGCCTGGGAGATAAGCAGCAGAGTGATCCCCCCACCCAGAAAAATAGCGAGGAATGATTTAAAATAGAGAGTTCTACGCGGGATTGAGAGGGTTCGCAGGGCGATCCAGCTGGCTGAAAACAACATCACGGCAAGCACTGCGACAATAATCAGGACGCTCTCGGTTTTAAAAATATAGGTGAGGAAATAACCGATGAGCAGCAGTTGTATGAGCATCCGCGCAACAGCATAGAGGGAACTTTTGTAGCCCAGCTGCCACTTGCCGATAATAATAATGACGGCAATCACCGGAATAAAGGCGAGTGCCAGATTGAGCAGCGGGATTGTCTGGATTGAATGGCTCATAAATATCCGCTGGTTGTTTTTGCGACTTTGGTTATCTACTTCGCTCAAGTTCTTGGTAACTTAAATTTTCAAGACCAGCTTCCCCCTTTAACAAAGGGGGATTGAGGGGGATTTTTTTATGAATTGCTGTATTTAAAATCCCCCCTGACCCCCCTTTTTCTAAGGGGGGAATAGGTGGAGCGAACTGGACAACCAAATTTACTATTTTAATAACTCAAAACCTGACTCTAGGTCGCTGATCAGATCGACAGGTTCTTCCAGCCCGATATTCAGTCTGACAATAGTTCTTCCGGCATATTTGGATTCTTGGGTTCGATTGTATTTTCCGGCAGTAATCAGGCTTCTGAATCCTCCCCAACTATAGCCAATACCAAACAACTGCAGTGAGTTGATAAAATCTGCCAGTTTTTCCTGAGGATATTCCTGTTTGAAAACAAAAGCAAAAAGGCCCGAAGAGCCACTAAAATCTCTCTGCCAGAGCTGGTGTTGCGGATGGCTCGGCAGTGCCGGGTGAATCACATGGTCAATAATGTCCAGGGATTCCAGCCACCGGGCAACTTCAAGAGCCGATTGCTCATGCTGTTTTAAGCGCAGCGGCAGAGTTCTCAGCCCCCGCAGAGCGGTATAACAATCTTCTTCCGGGGCATAGGTTTCGGTGGTGCGGTAAAATTGTTTCAGCGTTTCCGCATACTTTTTATTGACTGTGGCGGTCCCCATTAAGATATCAGAATGACCGGAGATATATTTTGTCACCGATTGAATCGAGACATCAATCCCCAGTGCAAAGGGGTCCAGATAGAGGGGGGTCGCCCAGGTATTGTCCAGAACAGTGACAATCCCCCGTGTTTTTGTCAGCGTTGTGATGGCTGGAATATCCTGAATCTCAAAGGTATTGGAACCGGGGGATTCGAGAAATACAAGTTTTGTGTTGTCGCGCAGGTAGGTCTCAATCCCTTTACCCGACTCCGGCGGGATAAACGTCGTCTCAATATTATATTTTGTCAGAATTTCGTTACAAAAGCGGGCTGTTGGTCCGTAGGCATTGTCGCAGACCAGAATATGATCTCCGCTGTTGGTAAATGCCAACAGGATATTGATGATCGCACTGATTCCGGATGGAAACGCACGGGTTAAAGCCCCCCCTTCAAGTTCCCTTATCGCTTCTTCAAACACCCTTTGTGTCGGTAATCGATCGGTTCCATAAGTGATGCCGTTATATTCCCCTGTATTGGCCCGGTTCAGATCTTCAAAGTTATTGAATAGAACCGTTGATCCCCGAAAAACCGGGGGATTGATAGTTTTCAGAGGGGCTATTTTCTCATCTTGATAGGATGAATCAAAGTTGACCAAACGGGTTGTTCGTTTCATTTTATTCTCCAGACCGAGGCTTTCCGGATAAGTAAAAGAGAGATTGAATAGATTTAAAAAATTATCCAGCAGACGGTAGGTAATCCCCCAGAGGGGGCGGTGACTCCATTCATCAAGGGTGATACCCGGATGGTTGCGATCCTGGCCACGATAGAAAAATGTGAGCTGCTGGTTGCGTTGCGGGTCGAGCAGGATGTTGATCGGTACCCAGAACAGATCAACAACTTCACCATTGAGTTTAAATCGTGCATCCATATCAACCCGATAGATAAAACAGGAAATATGAACTGACAGATAGGCTCCGGCAAGGTCATCACTCTGGCCAAGATAGTTGCCGTTGTCCAAACAGAGCCCGATCTCCTCCCAGGTTTCCCGTTCTGCGGCAGCACGTGGGTTGGGATCAGAATCTTCAATTCGTCCTCCGGGGAAACCTAAATCTCCAGACCACGGGTCGTTCTCATGCTCTGCCCGGCGGATCAACAGCACTTCGGTCTCTTTGCCATTATCTCGCAACAGCATAGTGACAGCAGCACGCCGCTCAAACTCTTGCTCCAGCGTGGGTGGTTGGTAGTCAGCCAGACGGTTTTTTATTTGTTCGATGTTGAGCATTAGTTTGGTTAATCCTGAAATCTCA
>JAOZMV010000282.1 GCA_029934095.1 Desulfuromusa sp.
TTTTTTTCTTCGCTGCAAAGTGCAGTGGAATGGAGGGGACCCGAAGGGCAAGGAGGTCGGGCACCTTTTTCTGCATACTCTTTTGTGGTGTACAAAAGAGTATGGCGACGAGCGGGGGCGCAACCCCGCGACCTCTTTGGTTGTTAACCCGTTGTAACAAGTACATGTCCCCAGGTTCATCGGGAGCTGTCCCAGAGGTTTACGGACTATGAAACTACGGTGGATCGCGTCGCAAAATCCTGGGACAGCCCCCATGCGGGGACAGTCCCGGTTTTGCTGATCTCTCCTGACATCAAACCCTTAGCCTGATATTTGGAACATATCAAAGACATTCAGTTCAAACTGTCAGTTCCATCCCCCATATCCCACAGGGGCACATCCCGGCACAGATTCCACAGCCAATACAATATTGATCATCAGAGATATATTCAAAACCGCCGTCTTCCGTGTCTTCACGGCGAATAGCCCCTTCAGGGCAGGCTTCCAGACACATGCTGCAGTCACGGCAGGTTCCGCAAGAGAGGCAGCGATTTGTTTCCTTGGTTGCATCGGCCATATGAAAGCGGCTGCGATTATGGGGACGAAATAGCTCTTTACTCAAATATTCCTGCGAAATCATCACCGGCTTGTGTTTGGCAACCAGTTTTTCACCAGCGAGATAACTATCGATATACTCAGCCACTTCGCGGCCATGACCGATGGCATGGGTCAGCAGGCCGGGCTTGACAGTATCTCCGATAGCAAAAATTCCCGCAGCCTGAGTGAGTTGACCACAATCATCAACAGCGGCCATCCCGCGCTCATCCAGCCATTCACGCGCAATATAGCCAAGATCGGGACGTTCACCGATGGAGATAATGACAGTATCTGCTGCAAATAAGCGTCCATCTTTACTGTGTAGCCCTGCAGCGTCGACTTTTTCGGTAAAGACCGGCCACTCGATTTTTCCACCAAGTTTTTCAAAATGGTCGATCTCTTTTTTAAATGCTGCCGGACGTTGAATATCGATGGCAGTGACCTGTTTTGCCCCCATGGCGTAGGCACCAAGACAGACATCCATCCCCGCGTTTCCGGCACCGATAACGACAACTTTTTCACCAATAGTCGGGTTTTTCCCATTGTTGAAATCTTTGAGAAATTCAAGCCCCTTGACCAGACGTTCATGACCAGAAAAGGGGATAACCACTGGCGTGTGAGCCCCGGAGGCGATGACAATAGAATCATAATCCTGCTGTAATTGTTTGAAGGATTCTGTATCGATGGAGGTGTTGGTTTTTACCTCCACTCCCAACTTTTTGATTCGGTCTATTTCGGTTTTCAGTGAATCTGCAGGCAAGCGATCCGTTGGGATAACCTGACGCAGTTTCCCCCCGACCTCTTTATCTGCTTCGATAATGGTAGGAGCATGGCCTAGCAGGCGCAGGTGCCAGGCCGCAGAAAGACCACCGGGGCCACCACCGATAATGGCAATTTTTTTACCGGTATCCGCTTTAGGTTCGGGCGATTCAGCTTCCAGAGAGAGCTTTCCAATCTCCGGCATCGATACGGGCAGGTCAATGAATTGTCGGGTGCAGGCATCCATGCAGGGATTGGGACAAACTTCGCCACAGACACTGCCGGGAAAGGGGGAATAATTGAGAACCAGTTCTATCGCTTCTTTATATTTTCCCTGACGCAGCAGATTGATCCGATCCTGAGTTGGGATTGATGAGGGACAGGCTGATTCGCAGGGGGCACAGAAAGCTTTGTTCTGCCAATGGGGAATCTTCAGGCGATCTTCACCGGTATTAACCATTCCGGCAACCTGAGTGTAGTCATCATCTATTAGTCCGCCAAAGATGCCGCCATCTCCAACCCATTGATTCAGCCGGAACTCACGCATGGTGGGACGCATACTATGGCGCTGGCGACGTTCCACTTCACTTTTAGCGGTGATCTTATGCCACTGATTGAAATCTGTCAGTTGCTCCAGATGTTGAGGTCGTTCAATATTTTCTAAAAAGGTTGGTAACCCGTTGGCTAAAAACTGGGTATCTGCTTCATTCAGATCAAGGAGCCAGACCTCTTCGGGGAGGTTTTTGACCGGCCCACGCACATAGATAGTTCCACCGACCATTCCCATGCAGCTGCGGTCACCAAGAATCGAATCGCGCCCTTCACAATCAATGCCACAGATGATGGCAGTACCACCCCCCATGAATTCAAAAGCGAAAGAACCGGTATTTTTTAATACCCATAATTCAGGAGCAGGGAAAGCTGGATCATGTTTCATCAGCGATCCGGAACGGGCACCGACTCGCCCGGCAACAAATATTTTTCCACTTGCAGCACAGTGAGCAGTGGTGTCGCCACTATCCCCCTTGATGATCAGCTCTGCTCCGGCATTGAGCCAACCGGCATCTGCCGGGGTTGATCCCTCAACAATAATCTGGGTCCCTTCCAGACCAAAAGCACCGATCCTCTGGCCGGGATTTTTAACCCTGAACTTTAACGGTTTTCCCTCGACCGACCAGAATGGACCGCCGATATTGTGGTGCCCGGATGAAAGAACTTCAAATTCTGTTTCGCCGCGATCCAGAGCTGCATAAATTTGGTGCAACAATTCCTGGGTGGAGATGCGGATATTACTATCATTAAAGCCGGATATTTTGGCTGCCATATTTAATTCTCCGTGAAAAACAAGGTTCAAGGAACAAGGATTCAGGATCAAGGTAAATT
>JAOZMV010000283.1 GCA_029934095.1 Desulfuromusa sp.
AAAATATCTTGGCTTCAATATGCCGAATCAGGTATTTTCAGGGAACATACAGTGTGTTTATGGATGATCGACCGGGAACCAGTTCTACAGCATTACAGCTGCGGAGGATTAAGGTACGAGATGAATGAGACAATTGAAACCCAGATGCTGGATGCTCTGGAGCTATTTCATTATGCCCACCGATTCCGTCAACATCAGTTTGTCCTGGTTTTGGATGATGGTGCCCGGTTGGAACAGCTTATGTTGGATATTCGGGTGCTTTACTCATCCCATATCAAAATTGTCATTTTGTACCGGGCAGATCAGTCGATTGGAGATTGTCTGGACCGCTGGGGGCAAAGAGGGTTTCGTTTTCATCATCTCGCTTCCCAGTCGCCTGAGCAGGCGCTTGAGGTGTTAGATAGAGAAAGGGATTGGGAGGAGGTCGCGGTTATCGGTCTGGATTTGAGCTCGGATCAGGAAGCTGAAGCGCTGACCCGACAATCACTGCAGATTGCCAAAACTTTGGGAGCCGCAAAGGTGTTTTTTCTCGGAGAACAGAAAGGTTTAACTCTGGAAGATCGATTCCTCTCTCATCCGCGACCGGACGAGTTGGAAGGTTATCTGAACCAGGGGACACCTTTAAACATGGTACCATCGCGACTGTGGATAATGATTGCAGAAGCCCGGCGCTCTGGAATTGAGATTGTTATTCTGGAAGCTAAAAGCGGCACCTTGTTTGAGGAAATCTTTACCCACCGAGGCAGCGGCACACTGTTGACCGAAGATTATCCAAACGAGATTCGTCTGGGTCGGGAGGGTGATTTGACCGATCTGCTGATGTTGATCCGGCATGAGATGCAGCAAGGATCCATCTTGCCGATTTCTGAAGAATCTATTGCCGCAAATATCCAGAATTATTTTGTCTATACCGTCAATGCAGCGATTGTTGCTTCTGCGACTCTGGTCGATTATGGCGATAGTGCAGAGTTGGCCAAGTTCTGTACGCTGCCGAGGTATCAGGGTAAGGGGAGGGCCAGGCAGTTGGCTATTCAGATGATTGAAAGAGCTGCAGAGTTAAAGAAGGACTACGTTTTTGCCCTCAGTGTGAACCCGAAAATGTGGGATTTCTTTTTGGGATTGGGATTTGAAGAAACGTCGCGGGAAGAGCTATCGCAAAGCTGGCAGGCTCAGTATGATTTCAGTCGTCCATCCAGAGCGTTCAAGAAGAGTGTTGCTAACGGTAAGGTGGCGTGTTGATGTCTTTTTTTGATCGATTTCCTGCAGCTGGTTATATCTGCGCTCATCGTGGCGCATGTTCCATTGCGCCGGAAAATACCTTGCTGGCCCTGGAAAAAGCGCGTCTCTGTGGGGCTGATCTGTGGGAGACGGATGTTCAAGTAACAGCCGATGGTGAGCTGGTTCTGTTTCATGATCATACTCTTGAGCGAACAACGGATGTTCTAAGCCAATCGGTTTATTCTTCTCGCAGCCCATGGAACCTGACGGATTTCACTTTGGTGGAGTTGCAACAGTTAAATGCCGGTTCATGGTTTCTTGAAACCGATCCTTTTGGCACTATTGCTGCCGGAGATGTTGCCAAAGATGATTTTTCAGTCATTGAGGCGCAACAGATTCCGCTATTAGGTGATGTGCTGAACGCTTGTCGTGAAAATGATTTCCCGGTTAATCTGGAGATTAAAGATCAAGCGGGAACTGCCGCAGATGAAATAATTGTCGGGAAGATTTTGTCTCTGCTGAAAACAACCAGGACTGAACAACTGGTACTGCTTTCCTCCTTTAACCATGATTATCTGCGGCAGGTAAAGCTACTCAACCCGGCAATTGCCACAGCGGCTCTGGTGGAAAAAAAACATCCAGAAAACCTTCTCGATTATCTGCGTGATCTGGGTGTGGATGCTTACCATCCAGATCATTTAATTACTGATGCTGAGTTGATCACGCAGCTTATCGCTGCTGGGATGCGGGTCAATCTATGGACGGTCAACGGGGTTGAACGGGCGCGATATTTTAGTGTAGCTGGAGCGACATTTATCTGTACGGATTGGCCGCAACGGTTGATTTAAAGTCGCCATTCCGCTTGAAATCTGTCCTTGTTTTGTGCTAGAAACTCAGTCCTGATCTGATAATACAATCGTGTAGGTTCAGATGGCGGACAGTGATATTTGGTGATGAATGGTGTTGAACAAGACCTGTTTTTTATGCAGGCGGCTCTCGATGAGGCCGCTGTAGCAGAAAGTTTGGCAGAGGTTCCAATCGGTGCGGTTGTGGTGCTGGATGGTCAGATCATCGGTCGGGGCCACAATCTGCGTGAGACCAGTAATGATCCAACTACTCATGCAGAGATCATCGCAATCCAACAGGCGGCTAAAAGGTTGAATTCCTGGCGCTTGCTTGATTGTACCCTGTATGTCACCTTAGAACCCTGTGTCATGTGTATGGGGGCAATCATTCTGGCCCGGATTCCGCAGCTGGTGTTTGGCTGCCGTGATCCGAAAGCCGGTGCGGTGGGCTCGATTTATAATTTAGCCGAAGATGAGCGTTTCAATCACCAGGTTGCAGTACGTGAGGGAGTTCTACTGCAGGAATGCAGTACTCAACTTAGTCGTTTTTTCCAACGTTTACGGGAGCAGAAAAAAGAGCAGAAAAGCCAGAAATAACAATTGCGGAGAGGTGTCCGAGAGGCCGAAGGTGACAGACTCGAAATCTGTTGTGG
>JAOZMV010000284.1 GCA_029934095.1 Desulfuromusa sp.
GACTTCAGCTGAAGTCTAAGACCTGAATCTGGTCCGAATCCGGGGTAATGATCCTGGGAAGCTGTCGGACTATTCATGAACTGGCTGCAAATCCGTTTGTTTGGCTCATTTTTTAGCTCCTTTTTGCCCCATAGCTATGGCTATGAGCCTGCAAACGAGCTAAAAACTGTTCTCAAACCTCCAAATTTTCGCTTCAGTCCGTATAGTCCGACAGCCTCCTAGCCACCCGGAGAATCGTCTATGAAGGACCTGATCGAGCATATAGCTAAATCGCTGGTTGAGAAACCTGCTGAAGTTGTTATTTCTGAAGAAGTAGCGGCGGACGGCAGTGTCTTGGTTAAGCTTGCGGCAGCGCCGGAAGATATGGGACGAATTATCGGCAAGCAGGGGCGCAATGCCAAGGCAATGCGAACTTTGCTGAACGCTAAAGCAACACGTGAAAAGCGCCGCGCACTATTACAGATCATGGAGTAGATGCAGGGTTGGCTGTTTTCAGGTTGGTTGGGATAGATGACTGAAACTCTGCTGGAGATTGCGAATATTGTTGGAACCCACGGTTTGCGTGGGGATCTCAAGGCGCGGCCGAAATCAGCAAACTCCGATTTTCTGATGACGGCAAAGAAAATTTGCCTGCGTTTGCCGACAGGAGAGATCCTGAACCTGGACATCAGTCGTCAGGTGTTACATAAGGGGCAGGTTCTGTTACGTTTGCAGGGCTACGATTCGATTGATCTGGCTGAACAGTTGGTAGGAGGTCAAATCCTGCTGGCTGAAAATTTGTTGCCGGATTTGAGCGACGATGAGTACTATTGGGGGCAGTTGGAAGGGTTGCAGGTTATCGACCGGGAGCGGGGAGAGATCGGGCGACTTCAGCAATTGATCAGTACTGCAGCTCACGATACCTATGTAGTGAAGGGTGTTTTTGGGGAAGTTTTGATTCCGGCAGTTCACCAGTTTGTGTTGGACGTTGATCTGGAAGCGGGGGTCATGCGGGTTGATCTTCCTGAAGGATTGATTGCAGAAGAACAATGATCTTTGATGTATTGACTCTGTTTCCCGGCATGTTTTCTTCGCCGCTACAGGAAAGTATCCTCGGGCGGGCGATCAAACAAGAGTTGCTGCAGGTTCGAACTCATAATCTGCGTGATTGGGCCGAAGGAAAACATCTCAGTACCGATGATGCTCCCTATGGGGGTGGTGACGGTATGGTGATGAAACCGGAACCTATTGCCCGGGCTGTCGCTGAACTGAGACAGAAAACACCCGGTTCAAAAGTGTTGTTGATGTCTCCGCAAGGGGTTCCTTTTAAGCAGCAGCATGCTTGTGATCTGGCCGGTGAATCGGGATTGATTTTTCTTTGTGGTCGTTACGCAGGTTTTGATGAGCGAATTCGTCAGACTCTGGTTGACGCGGAATTTTCAATTGGAGATTTTGTGTTAACTGGTGGTGAGCTTCCGGCAATGGTGATGATAGATGCGATTTCCCGTCATCTCCCCGGAGTTCTTGGATCGAGTGACAGTGCCAAAAATGATTCGTTCGGGGATGGATTGCTGGAATCTCCACAGTATACGCGTCCTGCTGTTTTTGCCGGAATCTCGGTCCCTGATGTTCTCCTTTCCGGGGATCATGGCAAGGTTGCAGGTTGGCGTCGCGAACAGCAGTTATTACGGACTTTACAGCGGCGACCGGAACTGTTGGCAACAGCCTCTTTAAGTATTGAAGATAATAATATTCTTGAGCGGTTACGCCAGCAAATTGAATTGACAAAATAAGCGGACAAATTGACTAATAATATAATTGAGAAAACCAGATAGATAAACCGAGGAGGAACAAAGATGAACATCATTGATAGACTGGAAATGGAACAGATTAAAAAGGATATCCCGCGCTTTAAAGCTGGTGATACGATTAAAGTCCACGTAAAAATTACAGAGGGTGAAAAACAGCGGATCCAGATTTTTCAAGGTGTCTGCATCAAGCGTTTAAACCGTGGTCTGGGTTCTTCCTATACCGTTCGTAAAATGTCTGGTGCTATTGGTGTAGAACGGATTTTCCCACTCCATTCACCAAATATTGATAAAATTGAAGTTGTACGTGTTGGCCAGGTTCGCCGGGCCAAACTCTACTACTTGCGTAATCTGCGTGGTAAAGCAGCGCGGATTACTGAAAAACGGATGAGATAAATACCAATTTTTAAAAATAAAAACCCCGCTCGGTACTCCTGGCGGGGTTTTTATTTTGTGGTTACTAGTGTCATGTCACGCATGAAATGCCGCATCTTGCTTGTTCTTTTGTGCGTCAACCGCGTTGTGACTTCCGCTGTATAGCTTTGGCTATGCAGCGAAAATCACGCCTTGTTGACACCCAAAATTCCAGTGCAATATTGCAACACTTCATCCATGACACGACACTGGTGCAAAAGAGAGCAGATTGTCTTATCTTGTCCCTGTTTTTCTAATTAATTCTTCAGTAAAACTCAAAACATCACCGTCACGGTGAATCCTTATCAAATGAATCTGCAGCTCAGAAGTTCCCCAATTTTCTAAATATAAAAACATATTATCATCGCCCATACGGTTGCTCGATGATAGCGAACCTACCATGTACTGGGTAAAGGAACTATGGTGATAAAGATCTGTACTTTTTCTCAAAGTCAGTCGGTGGGTGTGTCCACAGAAAATATCCTCGATATGATGTTCATTGACAAAATCAG
>JAOZMV010000285.1 GCA_029934095.1 Desulfuromusa sp.
CGTGGAATCTTCGACATTTTTGAATATTAACAGTGGAATCCGTTAAATAACAGCATTATATTTTTACTTTTGCAGGAAAATAAATATTTTCAGGTGGTAGAATTTAGAGATAAATGAAATTGAAATTTGTTTACCACAAACATAGATGAAAAGGAGCTTGCCATGATCGTTGGAATTCTCAAGGAAATTAAAGTAGAGGAAAATCGTGTTTGCATGACCCCGGCTGGTGCTGAGATTATGAAGAACAATGGTCATCAGGTTCTGGTAGAAGCCTCTGCGGGAGTTGGCAGTGGTTTTAGTGATGATGATTATAAAAATGCCGGTGCTGAAATTTCACCCTCTGCTGCCGATGTTTATGCCCGCTCCGAAATGGTGATGCACGTCAAAGAGCCACAGCCCAATGAATTTCCAATGATCCGTGAAGGGCAGATTGTTTTCACTTACTTCCATTTTGCTGCCGGTGAAGAATTAACCATGGCAATGATCGACCGCAAGGCGATCTGTGTGACCTACGAAACCATTACCGATCCCGACGGTTCCCTGCCGCTGCTCACTCCGATGAGTGAAGTTGCCGGTCGTATGGCTACTCAGGAAGGTGCTAAATATCTTGAGCGTCCCCAGGGTGGTCGCGGCATCCTGATGGGTGGCGTCCCGGGTGTTGCACCTGCGACTGTTGTTGTTATCGGTGGCGGTGTTGTCGGTACTCACGCAGCTCAGATGGCCTGTGGCTTGGGCGCCAAGGTTCACCTGCTCGATATGAGCCTGCCCCGGTTGCGTTACCTTTCTGACGTTATGCCGAAAAATTGCTTCCCGACAATGTCGTCTCCCGCGACGGTGCGCGAGCTGGTCAAGGAAGCCGATCTGGTTATCGGTGCCGTACTGGTTCATGGCGCCAAGGCTCCGAAACTGGTGACTCGTGAGATGCTCAAAACCATGAAGCCGGGTGCAGTATTAGTTGATGTTGCCATCGATCAGGGGGGCTGTTTCGAGACTTCAAAAGCAACGACCCATACCGATCCAATTTATGAAGTTGAAGGCATTATTCATTACTGTGTTGCCAACATGCCGGGTGCCGTTCCCCTGACTTCGACCATGGCACTGACCAACGCAACTCTTCCCTATGCGGTCAAACTGGCGAACAAGGGTTGGAAAAAAGCCTGTCTGGACGATGAGGGTATGAAGGCTGGTCTGAACGTTGTTGAAGGCAAGGTTTGCTATGCTGGTGTTTCTGACGCCTTTGGTCTTGATTATGTTCCTGTTGAGGATCTCCTGAAATAAAATTTTCAGCAGATTGATAATAAAAAAGGGCGGGATCATAATTTTGATCCCGCCCTTTTTTTGTTTGAGAACAGTACCGAGCTTATAGTTTTTTTAAGGCATCCTGAGCCGCAAACATGTAGGTATTGTCAGAAGGTTTGGCTGCCAGCTCCGGGTGTGTTGCATACTGATATTTTATAATATCCTCTATTGTCGCTCCCATCTGGATGGCAAAAGAGATAAAATCAACATTGCCTGCCGAGCAGTGTCCTTTTCTCAAGACTGATCCTCCGATCAGTTTGTGTGATTTTTTATCAAACACCAGCTTGGTCTGGATCATGTTCACCCCATCCATCATCGGGTACATCGCCATAACTTCTGATTCGCCGACAACAAAGTCCAATCCCTCACGTTCAGCCATTTTTGCAATGAGTCCCGCTGAGCCGAAAGTGTACTCAAAAGCACTGGATGCATTGGCATTGATGATGCCCGGGAAAGTGGCTGGGTTGCCCATGATATTTGCTGCTGCAACCTTTGCCATGAAGACCGCGTTAGTTCCAAACTCTCCCATGCTCGGGTTTCCAGTCACAAAGGATTTTTTCTCAGCACAATCGCCTGCGGAGTAAATATTTTTTACATTTGTTTCCATCTGTTCATTAACGACAATACCAAATCGGGAGGTTGTGATCCCGGTCTTTTCTGCCAGGGAAATGTTGGGCTTGACCCCGACCGAAACAATCACAAAATCGGCTGAAAGAACATCCCCATTGTCAAGGACAACTCCAGAGACATTGCCATCTTGCCCTTCAAATGCAGTGACTTGGGTATTGTTGATCACTTTGACACCCTTATCGATGATGTGTGCTTCGATTGTTTCGGCGAAGTCATCATCCATAGTCATCAGCAGGACATGGGGTTGCATTTCTACGACAGTGACTTCAATGCCCAGCTGTTTCAAAACCACGGCAACTTCAATGCCGATATAGCCGCCACCAACAACAACACATTTTTTGTACTGTTGGGCAAAACCACGCATCTGTTCCATATCGCTCTTTGAGCGGACATTGACGATATTTTTCAGGTCTATATTTGGAATTGGTGGAACGAAAGGTTGCGACCCGGTTGCCATGACAAGATAATCGTAGGTGAATTTTTTACCAGTAGCAGTTGTGACCAATTGTTCTTTTTTGTCGATGGATTCAACATAATCAAGAACCAGCTTAGCTCCGAAATCAGTGACCAGAGTGTTGGAAATACAAAACTTATCGATTGGCTTTTTATCAGAAATGCCATAGGGAACAGCACAGCGATTAGCGTTGATCTCTTCATCTTTGATCAGAGTAACATCAAATTTTTCAGCTGACTTATGTATTGCATGGACGATCAAGCGACCGGCTGGACCACCACCGATAATAACGACTTTTTTCATAACGACCTCCG
>JAOZMV010000031.1 GCA_029934095.1 Desulfuromusa sp.
TTCTCTGGATTAACCTGATAACTGATGGTGCTCCGGGTCTGGCCTTGGCTGTAGAACCGGCTGAAAAAGGGATTATGCAGCAAGCACCAATCCCTCCCGATGAAAGTTTGTTTGCTCGCGGAATGTGGCAACAGATTCTCTGGGGCGGTCTGCTGATCAGTGCTAGTTGCCTATTGACCCAGAAAATTGCCATCACTCAGGGGTGGCATTGGCAGACCATGGTGTTTACTGTTCTTTGTTACAGCCAGTTGTTTAATTCTCTGGCAGTTCGTTCGGAGCAGCAATCTTTATTCACCCAGGGGATCACTTCAAACCTGCCACTATTGTTAACCGTGCTGGTCAGTGTTGCAGTTCAGCTGGGAATCATATATGTTCCCGCATTGCAGTCGCTGTTTCACACTCAGTCTCTTGGATGGATGGAGTTAGGATTCTGTTTTGCCATGTCGACAGTGGTTTTTATTGCCGTTGAGATGGAAAAGTTGTTATTGCGGCATAATTGGATAAGATATTGATCACCGTTCGATATTGCGTAGGGGCGCATTGCGTGCGCCCTGATGGAGTAACGTAAATATATTTCTAAAAAGAGGGCGCATGCAATGCGCCCCTACAGTCAGGATATTTTATGAACAAACAAAAATTTACCCCCGGTCAATCAGTCCATGGATTTCTGGTTGATCGTATCGATTCGCTGCCAACAATTAATGCCACCATGATCCGCCTGCATCATCAAGTGACCGGTGCCCGGTTTATGCATCTGCAACGGGATGATGATAACCACCTGTTTGCAGTCGGTTTTCGTACTCCGCCGGAGGATTCAACCGGGGTTGCCCACATTCTGGAGCATACCGCGCTGTGTGGATCAGAACATTTTCCGGTGCGCGATCCATTTTTCTCGATGCTCAAGCGCAGCCTCAACAGTTTCATGAATGCGATGACGGCCAGCGACTGGACCCTCTACCCGTTTTCCAGTATGAACCGGAAAGATTTTCATAATCTTCTCGATATCTATCTGGATGCCGCGTTTTTTCCCCGTTTAACCGAGCGGGATTTCAGTCAGGAAGGGCATCGACTCGAATATGCTGAAGGGGATGATCCTTCCTCCCCCCTTGAATATAAGGGGGTGGTTTATAACGAGATGAAGGGGGCGATGTCCGATCCCTCCTCTCTGTTGAACCAGCGGCTCGACAAACACCTCTATCCAACCACAACCTACCACCATAATTCGGGTGGTGAGCCGGAAGATATCCCCTCATTGAGCTGGCAGCAACTGCGTGATTTCCATGCCCGCTGTTATCACCCAAGTAATTCCTGGTTTTTCAGCTCTGGAAACCTTGATTTGGCTGAATTGCTGGGGATTGTTGAAGATCGGGCACTGCAAAATTTCGAACGACTCGATTCAGATACCGAAGTTCCGCCCGAACAGCGCTTGAAAGCCCCTTTACGGGTGACAGAAAATTATCCTCTGGATGCTGGTGAATCACTCGAAAAACGCTCAATGGTGGAAGTTGGCTGGCTCTGCGGTGATATTAATGACAGTTTTGAGCGGTTATCAATGTCATTACTTGCCGCGCTGCTGCTTGGAAATCCCGCCGCACCTCTTTATAAAGCGCTTCTCGATTCTGGCCTGGGAGCCAATTTAGCCCCTGGAACCGGTTATCATGACGATAATCGTACTACCTATTTTGCTGCTGGTTTACAGGGGACCGATCCTGATCAGACTGCGGCAATCGAAACCCTGATTCTGGAAACCTTGGAACAAGTTGCCGAGCAGGGTTTTTCGCGGGAGCGAATTGATGCTGCAATACATCGGCTGGAGTTTTCCAATCGCGAGGTGACCGGTGACAGTTATCCCTATTCGCTGTTGTTGCTGATGCGTCTGATTGGCCCCTGGATACACGGTGGTGATCCTCTGGCAGCACTGAACTTTGAAGAGAACCTGCAACAATTGAAGCAGGAGTTGGCAACGGGGCCATTTTTTGAGAATTTGATTCGGGAGCGACTCCTCAATAATCAACATCGAGTCACTTTGTTGTTACAGCCCGATACCAAGCTTGGCCCACAACAGGATGCCGCAACGCGTACTGAACTGGATAAATTGGAGAAACAATTCAGTGCAGCGGAAAAGGAACAATTGGTAGCGCGAGCCAAAGAGTTGCAAATGGCTCAGGAAGCTCCAGAAGATCTTTCTTGCCTGCCAACTCTGGAATTGAGTGATATTCCCTCGGCTGAAGTCGCCGTACCGGTTGAGAAGCAGCTGGATAACTTGGTCAAAGAATTCTGGTTTGATCAGCCGACCAACGGTATTGGGGTGGTGCGATTCAATTTTGGACTCGATAGTTTAACTGCTGAACAGCGCAAGTATCTCCCGATTTTTAGCAGTTTGCTGACCCAGGTTGGTGCTGGTGAGCGTGATTACCTGCAGATGGCCGAAGCAATGGAAGCTGTAACCGGTGGGATTTCAGCACGAACGTCATTGCTTGATGATCCGCAAGATATAAATGAGTTTACCGCTACTTTTGAAGTCAAAGGAAAAGCTCTGGTGCGCAATTGCCAGCCATTGTTCGGCTTGTTACATGATGTTTTGCTGACTCCAAAATTTACCGATCTACAGCGAATTCATACTGTTCTGAATCAGTTACAGGTCTCGCTGGAGAATTCAGTTCCGCAGTCAGGTCATACCTACGCAGCACGAACTGCAGCAGCTTCTCTTTCTCGGGTTGGCTGGCAGCGGGAACAATGGTCAGGGTTTTCTCAAGTTGCCCTGATTCGGGAACTGGCTGCCAAACCGGCAGAAGAGTTAGGTGTCCTGGCAGAAGTTTTGGCCGATATTGCCAGCCGGCTGTTTAATCAGCAACAGTTGCAGACAGCGATCACTGTCGAGGCGGAAAATTTTGCCCCATTTAAAGTTGCTTTGAATGAATTGATTGAAAAAATTCCGGTTGTGGCTTCGAGCCAGATAATGGCAGTTGAAGAGTTTAAATCGCAACCGTTGCAGCAAGGGGTGATCTGGTCATTGCCGGTCAATTATGTGACCAGGGTTTATCGGGCGGTCCCTTACACCCATACCGATAGTGCCGCTTTGATGGTTCTGGCTAAATTGTTGCGGGCAGAATTTCTCCACCGTGAAATTCGTGAAAAGGGTGGCGCCTATGGCGGCTTGGCTGGTTATAATGCGGAGGCTGGTCAGTTCAGTCTGCTCTCTTACCGTGATCCCCATATTTTGCGTACTCTGCAGGTTTATGACCAAGCTATCGACTGGGCTGTTGCCGGTGAATTTCCGCCTGATTCGGTTAAGGAAGCAGTGCTGTCGGTCTTTGGTGATCTCGACAAGCCACTCTCCCCGGCTGGTGCGGGGGCTGAGGAGTTTGCCAATATTCGTCAGGGGATGACTCTGGAGATGCGTAATCAGATGCGGCAGCAACTTTTGGCGGTTGATGGTTCTGCACTGCAGAAAGTTGCAGAGAAATATCTTAAAAATGGAGAAAGTTCCGTTGCGGTTCTGGCCGGGGAAGCTGCATTGCAGCAGGCGAATGCTGAGTTGGGTGATACGCCGCTGGAATTACTGAAAATCTGATATAAATAATTTGTAGGGGCGGGGTTTCCCCACCCTTTTTTCTGCATATTGCAATCTGGGCGGGGGAACCCCGCCCCTACGGATAATCGAAAGAATAACATGCCAAAACAACAATTTTTCGCCACCGCCCCTCTGGGTATTGAACCGTTATTGGCGACCGAACTTGAAGATTTAGGTGCTACCGAGGTCAAGCAGGAACGTGCCGGAGTCCGTTTTTTCGGCGATCTGCGGATTGCGTATCAGGCGTGTCTTTGGTCCCGGCTGGCAAATCGTATCCTGTTGCCGTTGGTCAGTTTTGAAGCTCTTGATGCTGATCAGCTTTACGCTGGGATTTTGGCAATTGACTGGTCGGAACATCTGGCAGTCGATAATACTTTTGCCGTCGATTGTACTCTGGTTAATTCAAAAATAAACCATTCCCAGTATGGTGCTTTGCGGGTCAAGGATGCCGTTGTTGATCAGTTTCGTTCCCAGTGTGGAGAACGTCCTTCGGTTGCAGTTGAGCAGCCCGATCTGCGGCTTAACCTCCATATCTATCGGGATCAGGCCACCATAAGTATTGACCTTTCCGGTGACAGCTTGCATCGGCGGGGTTACAGGATTGATGGTGTTCATGCCCCGCTCAAAGAAAATCTGGCTGCAGCGATTCTGATCCGTGCCGGTTGGCCCGCTATCTGTGCTGCTGGCGGTGCTCTGGTCGACCCCCTCTGTGGCTCCGGTACTTTGCCACTTGAAGCGGGATTGATAGCGACCGATACCGCTCCGGGATTATTGCGCCGTTACTTTGGCTTTTTGGGCTGGAAACAGCACGACAAAGATCTTTGGGGAGAGTTGTTGCAAGCTGCCTGGAAGCGGCAAGAAATTGGTTTGGCGCAGAAACATGGCACCATTGTCGGTTATGACGGCCACAATCGGGCGGTTAAAGTGGCTTGGGAACATGCCCAGAATGCCGGGCTTGATAAGGTCATCCATTTTGAACGGCGTACCCTGCGAGAATTTGTTGCTCCATCGAGTCGGGGAGTCGGGTTGCTGGTGGCAAACCCTCCCTATGGAGAACGTCTGGGTGTCGCCAGTGAACTGCCACCCTTCTATAATCTCCTTGGTGAAAAGATGGCGCAACAATGCTCCGGTTGGAAAGCGGCAGTCATTACTTCTGAACCACAGTTGGGGCGTAGCATCGGCTTGCGGGCAGGCAAGATCAATGTCCTTTACAACGGGGCTTTGAAATGTCAATTGTTACAGTTTGAACTGAATGACACCAATCACTGGCAGTCCCTTGAGGATGGGGCGGGGAAAGCGGTCAAGAAGAATCTTTCCCCCGGTGCTGAGATGTTTGCCAACCGGCTGCGTAAAAATCTTAAAAAGCTGAAAAAGTGGGCAAACCGTGAAGGGATCGACTGTTATCGAATTTACGATGCAGATTTACCCGAATATGCGGTTGCCGTTGATCTCTACGGTGATGAGGTCCATTTGCAGGAATATCGGGCACCGAAAGAGATCGATGAAAATAAAGCTGCCGAGCGTTTGCGTGAAGTCCAGGATGCTCTGCCGCAAGTGTTGGATTTTACCCCCGACAAAATTCACCTGAAGGTTCGTCAGCAACAGAAGGGGAGTGGGCAATATGAAAAACAGGCACGCCGTGGTGTCCTCAAGGAAGTTCAGGAGGGCAATTGCAGCTTTCTAGTGAATCTGACCGACTACCTTGATACCGGTCTATTTCTGGATCATCGTTTAACTCGACAGTTGATTCAGAGCCTGGCTGCCGGTACGCGCTTTCTCAATCTCTTTGCTTATACCGGTGCTGCAACGGTACATGCTTTGATGGGAGGGGCCACGACAACGACAACGGTGGATCTGTCCAAGACTTATCTGGAGTGGGCTAAAAAAAATCTGCTTCTCAACCATTTTGATCCAAACGATGAGGAATTTATTCAGTCCGACTGTCTGGCCTGGATCGATGCCGCAACCGGAAAGTATGATCTGATTTTCCTCGACCCGCCGACTTTTTCCAATTCCAAGGGGATGGAGGCAACCTTTGATGTGCAGCGTGACCATGTGGTGTTATTACAAAAGACCCTCCGCCTGCTTGCTCCGGGAGGGACGCTGGTTTTTTCCAACAACCTGCGAAAATTCGTTATCGATCGCGCCGCCCTGGCCGATTTTGAGATTGAAGAGATCAGTGCAAAAATGCTCCCCGTTGATTATCAACGTAATCCACGGATTCATAATTGTTGGTTGATTAAGAACCCCTGAACAGTTAAGACCGGGCGGAGTTTTTCCGTGGTTTTTGGGCGAAAATTATTCTGTCCCCGACTGATGGAGTTGTGATGTTCAAACTTGATCCACGGTTACAGCAGGATACCGTTGATTTTGGCAGTTTCTCCCTGTGTCGACTGCTGTTGCTGAATGATCGCAGCTATCCCTGGTTCATTCTGGTCCCACAGCGCAACGCACTGGAGGAAATCCATCATCTTGCAGCGGTTGATCGCCAGTTGCTCTGGGAGGAATCACATCAACTTTCTGTGTGGATGGAGCAATTTTTTGATTTTGATAAACTGAATGTCGCCGCTCTTGGAAACGTTGTCAGTCAGTTACACCTGCACCATGTTGGTCGGACGATTGGTGATCCTGCCTGGCCAAATCCAGTTTGGGGGCAGCGCCCGGCGGTTCCCTATCTTGCCGAAGATATTGAAAAGTTATATCGAGCAATCCAAACCGAATTTGTTGACCGGTTAACGGGGGACAAATGACCTACTCGTTCATTATTGTTCCTGGCTGTGGGCAGTTTATATGAAATATGTCAGTCTGAAAAATCGCTTGATATTCGGCTTTTTTATTATCTGCTCAGTGATTACTCTGGGAATTTCAATTTATCAGATCAGTCGGCTGCAACAGCGTGAATATGAACTGCTCCAGCATGAAATTTCCAGTTTTGAACAGAGTGCCCTGCCGAGTATTCGTGAAGCGGTTTGGAACTATGACTGGACCATGGTAGAAACCATCGCCACCAGTCAGGTGAATCCGCTGCTGAGCTATATCGAAATCTGCGATATGGAAATGAGTCAGTGCAGCAACAGTGGTATCGCGGGGCAAGGGCCATACCAGGAACATCATCATGAAATCTATTATCAGCTGTCCACATTTGGGGATCCCCTGCAAATTGGTACAACCTACTTACAGTTACACTATCAAACCTTCAGCCAGCTGTTTAATCGCTATATATTTTCGGAGTTTCTGGTCAACGGTCTGGGGGTTTTTGGTGTCGCCATATGTATTTTCTTATTGTTTCATCTGGGAGTTATCAGACGGCTGATTCGCATTGCCAATTATACCGGTGATATTGATCTGGCAGAAGTGGAGCACCTTGAGCCACTTGATTTTCAACAATCTGGTTCTGTCAAGGATGAAGTTGATCAATTAGCTGATTCGATCGATGGTTTGGTCGGGCGAATCAAAGAGGAATTCAGCCGCCGCAAACAGTTGGAACAACAGTTGAATCATGCTCAGAAAATGGAAGCTCTCGGCACCCTTGCCGGGGGTATTGCTCACGATTTTAATAATATTCTTGCTGCTATTCTCGGCTATGTTCAGCTCTGTTATGACTCTGCTGAAGAAGAATCAAAGCTGCAGTATCGTCTGGAGCAGGTTCTTATCGCCGGTGAACGGGCTACGTCCCTCATCGCTCAAATTTTAGTTTTCAGTCGCAAGTCTGAAGATCTTACGCAGAAGGTTGCACTGGCAGAAGTGATCACCGAGGCTCTTGATCTGGTTCATGCTTCCCTGCCAGGAAATGTCACTATTGAGACTTCCCTGGATAAGAGCCTTTGGATTGTTGGTGACAGCAGTCAATTACATCAAGTGATAGTGAACCTTTCTATGAATTCTGGCTATGAACTGGCGGAGCAGGGGGGGGTGATCAGAGTTGGATTAATCTCCCAGAAGTTAACAGCGCAGCAGGCAGAACCACTGGGACTGGATGGTGGGAATTTTGTTTGTTTGACTTTCTGTGACGATGGATCCGGAATTGCGGATGAGATCCGTGAGCAGGTTTTTGACCCATTTTTCACCACCAAAAAAACCGGCCAAGGGACCGGAATGGGATTAGCGGTGGTGCATGGAATTGTAAAATTTCATGGGGGAACAATTATTCTGGAACCAAAGGTGGGGCAAGGCACCTGTTTTACCCTTTATTTCCCACAAGTCCCCGCAGCAGAAACAGTTGAGATAGAGCAGCAGAAGGCCTCTGCAACTATATTGCGAGGTCGTGAACATATTTTTCTGGTGGATGATGAGCCTGTGGTTATTGCCATGGCGCAAGAGATGTTGCAATCACTGGGATACAAGGTGAGTGTTTGTCTTAATCCACACGCTGCTTTGCAGCAACTGCTGGAAGCTGACGACATTGATCTTTTATTGACTGATTTGACGATGCCGGAGATGACCGGAATTGAGCTTGCAGAAAAACTGAAACAACAGAAACCCGATATCCCGATTATCCTCTACTCAGGATACCTTGATTTACTGCAAAAATCTGAACTGCAAAACGGTGCAATCAATCAACTCTTATATAAACCGTTTACGGTTGAGGAATTATCCCATGCTGTGCGGCAGGCTCTAGCAGGCTATTGAAAAACTATCTGCGTTGCGATTGCTGTGTTGAAAATTGTCTCAAAATGCTCATTTACTGGGTGTAAACTGCGCTTTTTCGACAATTTTCGCCTTGCACTCGCTGCCTCGAAAACGTTTTTCAACACCCTGTCTGAGGGGCAAATCCAGCGGTTTATTGTCGGGTCAGAGAACGATATCTGATCCGATGTGGCTGGTCAGCATCCCGCCCGAGCCTGCGTTTACGATCCGCTTCGTATTCCGAATAGTTCCCCTCAAACCAGATGACTTGAGAATCTCCTTCAAAGGCCATAATGTGGGTGGCAATGCGATCAAGAAACCAGCGGTCGTGACTGATCACCACGGCACATCCACCGAAGTTTTCCAGCCCCTCTTCCAGGGCCCGCAGAGTGTTGACATCCAGATCATTGGTTGGTTCATCCAGGAGTAGAACATTGGCTTCTTCGCGTAACATTTTTGCCAGGTGGACCCGATTACGCTCCCCACCGGAAAGCACTCCGACTTTTTTTTGCTGATCGCTACCCGAAAAATTGAACCGGGCAACATAGGCCCTGGAATTGACCGATTGTCCACCGACCTGGAGTGTGTCCTGCCCGCCGGTCACCTCTTCCCAGATAGTTTTATCGTTATTCAGTTCGCGTCCCTGATCGACATAGCCAAGCTGGACAGTTTCTCCAACCTTGAAACTGCCGCTATCAGCTTGTTCCTTGCCAATAATCATATTGAATAAAGTTGATTTTCCCGCCCCATTTGCTCCGATGACGCCGACAATGCCACCGGCGGGAAGGTTGAAACTGAAGTTTTCAATCAATAGCCGTTGGTCAAACCCTTTGCTGATGTCCTGAGCCTCGACAACCACTCCCCCTAACCGGGGGCCCGGGGGGATGTAAAGTTCAAGGGTTTTCTCTTTTTCCAACCCGGCATTGCCGAGGAGTTGCTCGTAAGAATTGATTCTTGCCTGGGATTTGGCATGTCGCCCCTTCGGTGACATGCGGATCCATTCCAGTTCACGTTGCAGGGTTTGTTGACGTTTGCTTTCCGATTTTTCTTCTTTTCGCAGCCGTTCCTGTTTCTGCTCCAGCCAACTGGAATAGTTTCCTTTCCATGGAATCCCGTGTCCCCGGTCGAGTTCGAGAATCCAACCGGCGACATTATCGAGAAAATAACGGTCGTGAGTGACGGCGATAACCGTTCCCGGATAACGCTGTAAATGTTGTTCCAGCCAGGCGACTGTTTCGGCATCCAGATGGTTGGTTGGCTCATCCAGAAGGAGAATGTCAGGTTTCTGCAGCAAAAGGCGACACAGTGCGACGCGGCGTTTTTCTCCTCCGGATAACACTTTAATTGATGTTTCAGGGGGGGGACAACGTAGCGCTTCTTCAGCTAGTTCCAGTCGGGAGTCAAGCTCCCAGGCGTCGGCGGCATCCAGCTTGTCCTGCACTTCTGCCTGGCGTACCAGGAGCTTATCCATGTCACAATCGGGGTCGGCAAAGGCGTTGTTGATCTCCTCAAATTCCGCCAGCAGATCAACGATCTCCTGCACCCCTTCTTTGACTGTTTCGCGGACAGTTTTATCCTCATTCAGCTGCGGTTCCTGCTCCAGATAGCCGACACTATAGCCATCAGATAATACTGCTTCGCCGTTAAATTCTTTATCAACCCCCGCCATGATCCGCAACAGAGTCGATTTTCCTGAGCCGTTGAGCCCCAGTACGCCAATTTTGGCGCCGTAGAAATAGGAGAGGGAAATATCTTTGATGATTGGCTGCTTATTATAGCTTTTGCTGACCCGCATCATTGAATAGATGATTTTTTTTGTATCTTCACTCATGGATTGCCCTTT
>JAOZMV010000286.1 GCA_029934095.1 Desulfuromusa sp.
GAGTGTTGTAAAATATAAAAAGTTTTTTGTGATCTGAGCAATCGATACAATTTGATGACAGGAGTCCCTGAAATGAACCATGATAGAACCCTTTACGGCCATCTTCCCCGGATGCTCACACTGAGTTTCGCTGTCCTTGTGGCTCTCAATCTAGTTGCCTGTAAAAAGGAGGAAGTCAAAGCTCCTCCTGCTCCGGTTGAGGTGAATGCTGTCAAGATTGAACCGCAGACAATCCCCGTTGAGGTGACCTTTGTGGCCCAGGTTGAGAGTTCTCATCAGGTAGAAATCGTTGCCCGGGTTAACGGTTTTCTCGATAAAATTCTCTACACAGAGGGGGCTGTGGTTAAGCGGGGAGAGACAATGTTCTTGATGGACCAAAAACCCTACATAGCTCAGGTCAATGCGGCGAGAGCAGCTCTGGAGAACTACAAGGCACAACTCTGGACGGCACAATCCAACCTGGATCGCATTAAGCCTCTGGTCGAACTTGATGCCGCCAGTAAGAGTGATCTTGACAATGCTATCGGTGCGGTAAAGTCGGCAGAGGCGGCGGTTCAACAGTCTCGGGCGCATCTCGAAGTGGCAGAACTCAATCTCAGTTACACGGTGATCAAGGCACCGGTCACCGGAGTCAGCGGTGAAGCCGAGGTTCGTGAAGGGGCCTATCTGACCGCTGGGTTGGGTGGCCATCTGAGTTATGTGGCTCATGTTGATCCGGCCTGGATCACCTTCAGTGTCTCGCAGAACCAGTTAGCCAAAAGCAGAGCGCAAATTGCTGCAGGTAATTTAATTGCTCCACCAAATGATGAATATTCTGTCGGTCTTGAACTCTCCAAAGGTGAGCTCTACCCTCATACCGGCAAGGTCAGTTTTGTTGCACCATCATTTAATCGGGAAACTGGGACTTTTCAGATTCGGGCCGAGATATCCAACCCGGATGGGATTCTCCAACCGGGAATGTTTGTTACGGCAATTCTCTCCGGGCTGCAGCGTCCAAATGCATTGGTTGTTCCACAGCGGGCAGTGCAGAAAACTTCTGATAGTCATGTTGTTTTTGTTGTTACCAGCGAGGACACAGTTGAACCCCGCCCAGTTATTGCAGGTGCATGGGTTGGCAACGACTGGGTTATCGAGAAGGGGCTAAAGCCCGGTGAACAGATCATTACCAATGGTTTCCAACGTCTTGCACCGGGAATGCCGGTTAAAGTTGTTGCTGCCGCACTGAACACCGATCAGAACCAATCTACCGATCCCGCAACTCCTGCGGCGACCAACTAGGCGAGGCACAGATATGGCAAGTTTTTTTATCGATCGGCCCGTCTTATCTGCGGTTATATCGATCGTCATTACTCTGGGTGGGTATGTCGCCATGACGGCCACACCGATCGCCCAATATCCGGATATTGCTCCGCCGACGGTTCAGGTTACGGCTGCCTATCCCGGTGCCACTGCTGAAGTTATTGCCGACACGGTTGCTGCCCCGATTGAGGCCCAGGTTAATGGTGTCGATGATATGAGCTACATGCTTTCGACCAGCTCTTCGAGTGGAAACATGACTCTGACTGTAACATTCGAGCCGGGAACCGATCCCGATCAGGCTCAGGTCAACGTGCAGAACCGGGTCAGCCAGGCCAGTTCCCAGCTCCCCGATGTCGTTGCCAGACAGGGGGTGATTGTCCAGAAACGCTCTAATGCTTTTATGATGGTTATCAGCTTTTTTGCCGAAGATAATCGCTTTGAGCAGGGCTATCTGAGCAACTATGTAAACCTCTATCTGCTTGATGCAATCAAACGGGTTCCCGGTGCCAACCTTTCCAGTATGTTCCCCACCCCTGACTCTGCCATGCGTCTCTGGCTTAAGCCCGACCGCCTGGCGCAAATGGGTTTGACGGCCACTGATGTTGCTGATGCAATTCAGAACCAGAACCAGGCATTTGGTGTTGGTCAAATCGCTCAGGCCCCAACTACTCCGGGGAGAGAACAGAGTTTTGTCGTGACCACCAAGGGGATGCTGACGACTCCGGAGGAGTTTGACAACATCATCCTTCGCACCGATGCCGATGGTGTGGCCATCGTCAGGCTTAAAGATGTTGGTCATGCAGAACTTGGTTCCAAAGATTACTCCATCAGGGCCAAAGTTAATGGCAAAACTTCAGCGGCTATTCTCGTCTATCAACAACCTGGGGCCAATGCTATTGAGACCTCAAAAAATGTCCGGGCTCTGATTGAGCAAATCCGGCCAAGTTTCCCCGAGGGTCTGGATTATAATATTGTCCTCGACACCAGTGAATTTACCGAAGCCTCTATTGAAAAAGTTGTTTTCACCTTTTTTGAAGCAGTCATCCTCGTGGTTCTGGTGGTCTTCATTTTTCTGCAGAGTTTTCGTGCCACAATCATTCCGATTGTTGCTGTCCCGATATGTATTATTGGAACCTATATCGGTCTCTACATGCTTGGTTTTTCGACCAATATGCTGACTCTGTTTGGGATGATTCTATCTATTGGACTGGTGGTTGATGATGCCATCATTGTGGTGGAAAATGTCGAGCACAACATGGCAGCCTATAACATGACAGCGTATGACGCGACATGCAAAGCGATGCGGGAGTTGTCCGGAGCGTTGATAGCGATGGTCATGGTGCTGGTCGCGGTGTTCTTGCCGGTCGCTTTTCTCGGTGGTATGA
>JAOZMV010000287.1 GCA_029934095.1 Desulfuromusa sp.
GAAGGGCAACGCCGTTATGTCGAAAGTTTATCGGCCTACGCCCGTCAATTTCTGGAGCAGATGGAAAAGCCGGATGTTGATCAGATCGATGGACTCTCTCCAGCTATTTCTATTGAGCAGAAAACCACTTCAAAAAATCCCCGTTCAACAGTTGGCACTGTCACCGAAATATACGATTATCTGCGCCTTCTCTATGCCCGGGTTGGGCAAATTCTCTGTCACCGCTGTGGCAGCTCGATCCGTTCCCAGACGGTTGAACAGATGGTTGATCAGGTGATGCTGTTCCCGGAAAAAACCAGATTGATGGTGATGGCCCCCATCGTCAGAAGTCGCAAAGGGGAATACCGTAAGGAGCTGTTACAGTTGCAGGCGGATGGCTTTGTCCGTATCCGGGTCGATGGTGAGATGTATGAGCTGGGTGACAAAATTGAACTGGATAAGAAGAAAAATCATACGTTAGAGGTGGTTGTCGACCGTCTGGTGATGAAAGCTGATATTGAATCCCGTCTCGCCGACTCGATCGAGACGGCACTGCGCCTGGCTGACGGAATGGTACGGATTGAAATTCCCGATGGTGAAAGTAAACTCTTCTCGGCAAATCACGCCTGCATCGCTTGTGGCCTCTCTTACCCCGAGGTTTCACCGCGAATGTTTTCCTTCAACAATCCCCACGGTGCTTGCCCGGATTGTAGTGGTCTCGGGACAAAAATGTACTTTGATCACGAGCAGGTGGTCCCCAATCCCGAATTTTCCTTACGCGATGGGGCCATTGTCCCTTGGGATAGTCGCACCGGTTACTACTATCAAGCACTACTCGAAGCCCTTTCCATCCACTATCAGTTTGATATCCGCAGCCCTTTCTCCAAACTTACGGAACAACAGCAAAAAATTATTCTCTACGGCTCCGAAGATGAGCCTGTCCAGTTCTTTTACGATCAGGGTGAACGACGCCATTTTTATGAGAAACCGTTCGAGGGAGTGATCCCCAATCTACAACGGCGCTACCATGAAACTGATTCCGATTCGGTCAGAGAAAATCTGGAGCGATTCATGAGTATTCTCCCCTGTCCAACCTGTAAAGGGGGGAGGTTACGCCCAGAAGCACTCCATATTACGGTGGGAGAGAAGAATATTCAGAAGGTGACTGACATGTCCATTGGGGATGCCGAGGTTTTCTTCAGGGATCTGGTGCTCTCTACCAAAGACATGGAGATTGCCCGGAGGGTTCTCAAAGAGATCCGTGAACGACTCTCCTTCCTTTCCCATGTTGGCCTTGATTATCTGACTTTAAGTCGCAGTGCTGGAACGCTGAGTGGCGGAGAAGGGCAGCGGATCCGCCTGGCCACACAAATTGGTTCCTCTCTCACCGGGGTCCTCTATATTCTTGACGAACCTTCCATTGGCCTGCATCAACGCGACAATCAGCGACTGCTGACCACCTTGAAACGGCTACGTGATCTGGGGAATAGTGTCTTGGTAGTTGAACATGACGAAGAAACCATTACCGCAGCCGACCATGTTATCGATATGGGCCCTGCGGCCGGCATCCATGGCGGTCAGATTGTCGCCCAGGGGACACCTCAGCAGATCCTGGAAAATCCCGATTCGTTGACCGGTGATTACCTTTCGGGAAAACGTTACATCATGGTTCCAACAGAGCGGCGTTCAACCCGGCGCTGGCTGGAAATTATCGGTGCCCAGGCCAACAACCTGCAGAATGTCGATGTCAAAATTCCCCTTGGCGTTCTCACCTGTATCACCGGAGTCTCGGGCTCGGGGAAATCCTCTCTGGTGATTGAAACTCTCTACAAAGCTCTGGCACAGAAACTTCATCGGGCCAGAGATAAATCGGGACCGGTGAAAGAAATCCGGGGGCTGGAACTCCTTGACAAGGTGATCGATATTGACCAGTCACCCATTGGCCGGACACCACGCTCCAACCCGGCCACTTATACGGGTGTCTTTACCGACATACGGGATCTGTTTGCCCAGCTTCCCGAAGCAAAGATCCGCGGGTATAAACCGGGGCGCTTCTCCTTCAACGTCAAGGGTGGCCGGTGTGAAGCCTGCCGTGGCGATGGGATCCTCAAAATTGAGATGCATTTTCTCCCCGATGTTTACGTTCAGTGTGAGGTCTGCAAAGGGGCTCGCTATAATCGGGAGACTCTGGAGGTAAAGTACAAAGGGAAAAGTATTGCCGATGTTCTCGATATGACGGTGAATCAAGCTAGTCGGTTCCTCGAAAATATTCCCAGGATCAACACTAAACTCCAAACGATACGCGATGTCGGGCTCGGATATATCAAATTGGGACAGAGCGCCACAACCCTTTCTGGTGGTGAAGCTCAACGGGTCAAACTCTCCCGCGAACTCAGCAAGCGGGCAACCGGAAAGACCATCTATATTCTTGATGAACCAACCACCGGATTACACTTTGCCGATATCCATAAATTGCTTGAAGTGCTCAATCGACTGGTTGAAACAGGAAATACGGTGGTCGTTATTGAGCACAATCTGGATGTTATCAAAACCGCTGACTACATCATTGACCTGGGACCTGAAGGGGGAACTATGGGTGGGGCAATTGTTGCAGCGGGAACCCCGGAACAGGTTGCGCAAACGCCAGAGTCCTATACTGGAAGTTTTTTGAATTCCTATCTGAGCAGAAAATAA
>JAOZMV010000288.1 GCA_029934095.1 Desulfuromusa sp.
AAACCTTCAAGTGAGTTGGGTTTCCATCTGGCTCTTTACGCGGCTCGTAGCGAAATTACGGCGGTTGTTCATACCCATTCGGTCTATGCAACAACGCTGGCCTGCCTCCATTGGGAGCTCCCGGCAGTCCATTATTTGATTGCCTTTGCTGGGGATAAGGTTCCTCTGGCTCCCTACGCCACTTTTGGCAGTGATGAGTTGGCTGCTAATATTATTGCCAGTATTGGCAGTTACAATGCTGTGCTGCTCGCAAATCATGGCCTGGTGGCCGTTGGTAAAGATATGAAGAATTGCTTCAATGTCGCTGAGGAGATCGAGCTGGTTGCAAGAATCTACTATCAGACGAAATCACTCGGTCAACCTGTTCTGGTGGATGCTGAAGAGATGGAGCGAGTTGTCATGAAATTCAACAGTTATGGTCAGCAGGATTAATCCTGGAGATAAGTACATTTCCAGTTAAATGAAAAAAGAGGAGAAAACAGTGACTCAGCCAGAGAACGAAAATCCCCGGGTTAATCATCAAAAGCAACCTTCAGTGATTGATATTTCCAAAAAAGCACGGCAAAAGCTCCGTTCCCGCCAGTATGTAGAAGCTCAGGAACTATTCCGTACAGGTCTTGAAATGGAGCCGGAAAATCCCTATCTGCTGTCGGGGATGGGGGATGTCTGTCGTGAAACGGGTGATTTTTCTGAGGCCGATCGTTGTTATCGTCTGTTGCTGGAGGTTGATCGAAGTAATCTGTTTGCACTGCGCGGCTTGGGTGATGTGTGTAAAAAGCTGAATCGTCATCAGGAAGCGATTCAGTTGTGGGAAAGGTACTTGGTATTAAGACCACAGGATAAATTTGTTATGACCCGAATTGCTGACAGCTGCAAGATTCTGATGCAGTATGAGCGTGCTGACCATGCTTATCGTCAGATTCTGAAAATTTCTCCCGGTGATAGATTTGCTCTGACCGGTCTGGCTGATCTGCAGCACCGACTGGGTAAATATGAAGAGGCGATTGACACCTACGAAAGAGTTCTCAAGTTTGATGAGGATGGACTGCACATTTTAACTATCATTGGTAAGCTCTGCTGGCGAATTTCTGATTTTGAGCGGGCAGAAAGATATTTTCAGCGGGCTCTGCGGGTTGACCCCGAAAATCCCTACGCCCTCTATGGTCTTGGAAACTGTTATCGCTGGGGTCGCCAATATGATAAGGCGATTGAAATCTGGCAGAAAATTTTACCTCATTCTGAGGGGACCCAAACTCTGCATACACGAATGGGCGACGCATATTTCAACCTGGGTCGCTTTGCTGATTCGGAACAGAGTTATCAGAAAGCACTGGATTTTGGTGAGGATGTTTTTCCTCTAGCAGGTTTGGTGTGTCTCTATAGTGATCAAAAAGATTGGCAGAATGCAGCACATTTTTTCGAGTTGCTGACAACCGAGGAATCAGAGCTGTCAAGTCGGATTGAAATGTTGGTAAAGCGCTTTATTCACTCCGAACAGAAGCAATCGATGTTGGAGCTGTTCCGTTATTTATTATCCGCCGGCAGCAGTCCTCAGCGGGTCTTGGATGCGATAGAAAACCAGATCAAGTTGCTATCCTGACTCTGCAACGATGAATTATCTGGCTCATCTCTATTTTTCTGACCCGAATCCTCTCGCCTGGTCGGGTTCATTGATGGGAGATTTCGTTAAGGGTGCTGTCCCCGAAAATTTCCCCAATGAATTAAGTAGACATCTGAAATTACATCGTCATATCGATAGTTTAACCCAGAGAAGTGACATTTTTCAGACCAGTAGGCGGCGCTTGGACCCCCGCTTTCGCTACGCCAGAAGTGTCCTGGTTGATGTGTTTTATGATCACTTTCTGGCTTGTCGTTGGGATGAGTATTCAGAACAGTCTCTGGCCACATTTTCGCAACATGTTTATCGTGGCTTGCAATCCTGTTACGATTTACTCAGCCCGGGTTTGCAGCAGCAATTGCCGCGGATGATCGAATACGATTGGCTCACCGCTTATCGTCGACCAGACATTGTCCAACGCGTTTTGGTTCGTCTTGAAGAGCGGATTAAGCATAAAATTCCAATAGCCGCTGGTTTTCCTCAGTTGGAGTTGTGGCGTGACGAGCTGGAAAATGATTTTACTGCATTTATGGACGAAGCACAGCAAGTGACGACCGCGTGGAAGCAGGCGAATTAGACTGGAAAGCAAAGGAGGGGAGTGACCTTGGGTCTGTCCCCGGATAATCATTAAATATTTCTGGAGAGATACATGGGTAAAGCAGGTTGGGTCAGGATTATTCCTTTTGCAGTTTTTATGCTTTTTATTGGCTTGCAGCAGATATTGGAATGGACTGTTGTAAAAGGATGGCTGGAACTGAGCCCGCAGCAGATGCTTTATCTCTATCCATTGAAAACAGTGCTGGTGATCGGTCTTCTGCTCTTTTTCTGGCGTGGGTATACCGAGCTGAAATTTGCTGATTTTAAGAATATGACCCATACAGTGGGTAGTATTCTTCTCGGTCTGCTGGTGTTTGTTCTCTGGATTAATATGGATTGGGGAATTGCCACCTTCGGCGAAAACAAGGGTTTTGACCCTTTTTTGATCGCTGATACCGGGACCCGCAATTTTATGATTTTCTCCCGTCTGTTTGGTGCAGCACTGGTGGTTCCAA
>JAOZMV010000032.1 GCA_029934095.1 Desulfuromusa sp.
AGACGATCCGCCAGACTCTTCCTGATGGGTTTCAGCGTTCCGAATATCTGCTTGAGCACGGGATGGTCGATATGATTATTCCACGTAAAGAGATGAAGCAGAAACTATCTGAATTACTGCGGATTTTTACTAAGAATTAAACTTTCATGGCACCTGACTACCAGGAAAGTTTGGCCTATCTCTATTCCCTGCAGTTTTTCGGGATCAAGCTTGGGCTGGAAAATATCCGGGAACTTTTATCCCGGATTGGAAACCCGCAGGAGTCTCTGCGGATCATTCATATTGCCGGAACCAATGGGAAGGGTTCGACTGCCGCGACACTTGCCAATATTTTTCATGCCGCAAATATCCCGGCAGGACTTTATACCTCACCCCATCTGCACAGTTTTACTGAACGGATCAGAATTGACACGCAACAGATCAGTGAATCTGAGGCTGTTGAATTGATCGATGAACTACGTCCACATGCTGAAGCATTGCGGGTCACTTTTTTTGAATTTACAACCGCTATGGCACTCCTCTGTTTTCAGCGCCGCGGGGTGCAATGGGTCATTCTGGAAACCGGGCTTGGCGGCCGGCTTGATGCAACCAATGTCGTTGTGCCGGACCTTTGTCTGATTACGCCGATCGCTCTTGATCACACTGCCCATCTGGGGACCGAGTTGACCGAAGTTGCTGCTGAGAAGGCGGGAATATTCAAATCTGGAGTGGCGGCGATCAGCGCTGCTCAAGATGCTGCTGTTACGACGGTTCTACAGCAGCGAGCGGCGCAGTTGAATATTCCATTATTACAGTTTGGGCGCGATTATCATTGTTGCAGCGAGGACGGTTCTTTTACTGTTTCTGGCCCCGGTCTTTTTCTGGACAAGGTAAAAACCACGCTGGCAGGCAGGCATCAACAGCAGAATTTAGCTTTGGCGGCGGCGGCGATAAGTTTTCTCTCCCGGCAAGGTTTAGAAATCAGTCCCGGTGCGATTCAAGAGGGGTTGGGGAAAGTGCGCTGGCCAGGGCGGCTTGAATGGTTACCCGATAGAATCCTTCTGGACGGGGCGCACAATCCTGCTGGAGCAAAAATACTTGCTGCATATTTGCGGCAGCAGAAGCTGGATAAATTACACCTGGTGGTTGGTTGTAAAGCCGATAAACAGTCAGATGAATTGCTGTCCGAGTTGCTCCCTTTTGTCAGCCGTGTTTATGTTACTCTTCCCCCGGTTGATGATGCTGTCCCGGTGGAGAAATTGGCACAAAAAGTACGCAACTCGGGGATTGTAACCAGCGAGTATCCTGATCCGATTGTGGCCATCCAGGCAGCACTGGAACATCGATCAACGGAAGAGATCATTCTGGTGGCCGGATCCCTGTTTCTGGTCGCTGTGGTTAGAGAGTTTTTGCTTCCCGATGTCGCTTCCCTGGCCATTGCCGGTTAGCTGATATTCTCAGCAAGAGTCGTGGTTTTCGCCGCGGTTGTAATTGATTCCAAGGAGGATTTCGTAGCTTTTTAAGAAAATCACTCTGTTCCCAATGATACCAGTTGGTTTTAATTCATTGCCCTGTTTACGGATATATCGGACTTCCATGTTATTGCGTTTCTTTATTCTACTGGTTCTTCTTGCTAATCCATATCTGCTGATAGCTGCTGATTTCGGGGAGATTGGTAAATCAGGATCTCCGATTCACCTTGAGGCTGACCAGCTGAATTTCTACTATGATGCTGAACTTTATCAGGCAACTGGGGATGTCGAGTTGACTCAAGGTGATCTTACCGTTCACAGTCAGATCCTGAAGTGGAATCAAATCAGTGGTGAAATTGAAGCAGTAGGGGATGTTGGATTGATTTCACCGGATGAGGAACTTTTTGGCAGCAGCGCTTACTATAATCTACAAACGGGAACTGGAATTGTAAATAATGGCCATTTTTATCTCTATGGCCCGAATCTACATGTTCGTGGAGAGACTATCGAACAGCTTGGAAAATTGGATTATCGTATCACAAAAGGGACTTTTACCACCTGTGATGGAGATGTCCCTGACTGGAAGTTTGGTGCCAGTCGACTCGATGTGACCCTTGATGGTTATGCCCGTGCCCGCAACGCGGTTTTTTATCTCAAGGATATTCCCTCTTTTTACCTCCCTTATATGATTTATCCGGCAACAAAAAAACGTAAATCTGGTTTATTGATGCCTCGTATCGGCTACTCTGATATGCGGGGATATCAGTATAGCGGTGCCTATTATCAGGTTCTCGGGGTCAATCAGGATGCCACGTTCTATTTCGATTATCTATCGGAGATGGGTCTGGGTAAGGGACTGGAGTATCGGTATGTTTTTGGTCAGGGTAATGCAGGGGAAGCCAGAGCTTATCACATAGATGTCGATAAGATTGATGGGGATAAGATTAATGAACAGCGCTATGCTCTAGAATGGCAGCACGATGGCTATTTGCCCGGTGGTGTCCGCATGGTCGCTGATATGATGTATGTCAATGATGATCAGTATTTTGAAGACTTCGGCAACGTTGCCGGAGAATATAATAGAGCTGAGGTGGAATCGATTTTTTCTCTGAGCAAGAGCTGGGGGAAATATAGTCTGGTCGGGCAGATGAAATACATCAAAGATCTTGAATCTGATGATTCTACCACCCTGCAACTGTTGCCGCGGATCACTTTTGATGCAGCCCGGCAGAGAATCGGCGATTCTGATTTTTATTATGCCCTGAAAACCGAATACACCAATTTTTGGAGTCGGGATGGGCCTGGTGGGGAACGGATGATTGTTCGACCCACTCTAGCGGCCAGTTTTAATTTGTGGGACGCCATCAACCTGGCACCGGAAATCACTTATCGTGAGCGTTATTACTGGAGCTTGAGTGATGACCAGGACTCTGACAGCCAGGGGATGGTGGCTTTTACCACCAGAGCCACTAGCCGGGTACAGAAGATTTATTCCCAGCCGTTTGGTTTGACAGGTAAGTTACGCCACTCCATAGAGCCGGAACTGATTTACACTTATATTCCTGAGATTGATCAAACGGATCTCCCCTACTTTGATGAGCTTGATCGTGTCGATAATGCCAACATATTGGCCTATGCGTTGACTCAGCGTCTGACCGTACGTTTCGATCATGCCGATGACGATCCCACTTATCGGGAGCTGCTCTATTGGCGGTTATCACAGGCCTACGATTTGACCGATGAGTTCCGTGATCGACGCTTTCAGGATCTGCGGCTGCAGATGGTCCTATTGCCGACGGAGTGGCTGACTCTGCAGTCCGATACCAGTCTGGACGTCCATTCCGGCGATTGGACCAGGGTCACCGCAGCGGGAAAAATTGCCGATCAACAGGAAAATTCTGTGGGGCTTTTATATAGTTATGAACCTGAGAATGATATTGATTATATTGAGGCAAGACTGAGTGTCGCCTTTCTTGATCCGCTCTATTTGAACTACGAGCAGCGCTATGATCTTAATATTGATAAACAGCTGGAACAGGTGATCGGTGTCGAATACCGGCAGAAATGTTGGGGGGTAGAGCTGACTTATCGTGACCGCAAATATGACCGCTCTGTTATGTTAACATTCAACATGCGTGGAATTGGGTCTGTTGGTGGCATTGGTGGTAGTAGCTTGGGTGGCTTTTGATATGTTACAAACCGGGTTCCTGAAAGGTTCTTTTGCTGCTGATTTTAGAGGTGCTGTTTGATTTCTACTCGCGAACCCGGTTCTTCTGGCGGAAAAAATTTACTCACTATCTGTTTACTTATAGTTATTCTGCTGATGTTCGCCTATGCTGTTTTTGGCAGTCGCGGGGTGCTGCGGATTCTCCAGGTAGAACAGCAGAAACAGGAGTTGCAGTTGCAGTTGGGTGACCTGCAGCAACAGCAACAACAGCTCCGAAATGAAATTGATCGGTTACAGAAAGATAAGACCTATTGGGAACAACTGGCTCGAACAAAACTTGGAATGGTTCGTGAGGGGGAGTTGATTTATTATCTCCCTGACAATGATACCGAGAGAAAGAGAAAGCAATCAGAATGAAAGATCAATTACGGCTGGCAATTAAAGCAGCTTTACAACAATGCTACGCAGATAATTCTTTGGTCTCTGGAGAATTTCTGGATGAGATTCAACTGGAAATCCCGAAGAATCCTGATCATGGTGATTTTTCTACCAACTTAGCGCTGGCTCTGGCAAAGCCGGAACGTAAAGCGCCCCGGAAAATTGCAGAAACTCTGATTGCTGCGCTTCAGGGGAATCCTCTGTGTGATAGAATTGAGATTGCCGGGCCGGGGTTCATTAATTTTCGTCTGGCGGCAACCTGCTGGTACGCAGTCCTTGATCAGATTACAGCGCAGGGTGACCAGTATGGTCGCAGTAAAATTGGTGCCGGGACAAAGATTCAGGTTGAATTTGTCAGTGCCAATCCGACCGGACCATTGCATATCGGTCATGGCCGTGGAGCCGTGGTTGGTGATGCTGTAGCTGCGGTGTTGCAGGCCGCCGGTTTTGAAGTTCAGCGCGAATATTATGTCAACGATGCCGGAAATCAGATTCTGACACTTGGGCGCTCGATTCTGCTGCGACTGAGAGAGTTGCAGGGGGAGGCAATCGAGTTTCCTGAAGATGGTTATCAGGCTCCCTATATCATTGATCTGGCAGTTAAATATCGTGCTGAACAGGGCGAACTCGTTGGCGTTTCCGAAGCAGAAGCTATTGAGTCTTGTGCCCGCTTTGGTGTCGCCGAAGTTCTCAAGTGGATTGAGGTTGACCTGCAATCTTTTGGTATCCACTTTGATAGTTGGTACAGTGAGAAGAGTCTCTACGATCAGGGGCTGGTTGATGAGGAGCTGATCAAGTTAAAGGAGAAGGGACTTTCCTTTGAAGAGGATGGCGCCCTTTGGTTACGGACGACCGAATTTGGTGATGACAAGGATCGGGTTCTGATTAAGTCAGATGGCAGTTACACCTATTTTGCTTCGGATGTCGCCTATCATATGGAAAAGTTTGACCGGGGTTTTAATCGGGTCATTGATGTCTGGGGGGCAGACCATCATGGTTATATCCCGCGTATGAAAGCGATGCTGGCTGGTTTGGGACATCCCCCGGAAGCTCTTGAGGTTTTACTGATCCAGATGGTTAATCTGCTGCGTGATGGTAAACCGTATATCATGGGAAAACGATCCGGTAATTTTATCACTTTAAAAGAGGTTATTGATGAGGTTGGCCGTGATGCTTGTCGCTTCTTCTTTCTGATGCGCCGTTGCGACAGTCAACTTGATTTTGATCTGGAACTGGCTAAGCAACAGAGTAGCGATAATCCGGTATACTATGTTCAATATGCTCATGCACGAGTTTGCAGTATCAATCGCAACGCCGCAGAGTCAGGTATGGAACTATTACCGTCAGATGTGGTGGACTATAGCCGTCTGGAGCTGCCCGAGGAATTGGCGCTGGTGAAGCAATTGGCCCGTTTCCCTGAAACTGTCGTCGGTGCCGCTCTCAGCTATGAACCGCATCGAATTATTTTTTATCTTCAGGATCTGGCGGCACAGTTTCATAGTTACTATAATCGACAGCGGGTCTTGGTTGATGATCCAATAACCAGCCGAGCTCGTCTCGCTCTGGTGAATTCAGTGCGAACAGTTTTGGCAAATGCTTTGCAATTGCTTGGTCTCTCAGCTCCGGAACGGATGTAGAGAAAAAGATAAAAGGGGATAAAATGAAGGGCACGTCAAAAACAAGGTTTCAGCGGCGGATGGAAAAACGGCAGGCGGTTATTTTACTGGTTCTGATTCTGGTGGTTTCGCTCGCCAGCTTCACCCTTGGGGTGATTGTTGGCCGTCGGGGTGCCGAGCGGGATCTGGCGCAGAAGTTTCAACAGACAGAGAGGGTGCTGGTTGCTCAGCCCCTATCCCCTGTCAGTTCGTCAACACCCGCAGCAGTTGCGCCACAGCCGGCTGCTCCCCAGCCCGTTGAGCCTGCGTCCGCAGAACCAAAATTGAGTTTTTATGATGATCTGACAAAAGAGACCGCCCCTCTTGGTAGTGGGATCAATCTCGCTCCGGTGGAAAAGGAAGAGGCTGTTGTTGTGGCTCAACCTCCGATTGATCTGCCGGATCAACCTATTGTGAAAACGAAAACCAGGGAGAATTCTGTTGTTGTGAAAAAGACAGCTCAGGATAAGTCCCCGGAGGTTGTGTCAGGAGCAAAGATGCCAGAGGTTGTCCCCGGCGGTACTCATTCTGTGCAGATTGGTTCTTTTGGTTCAGTTGGAGATGCTATCGCTTTGAAGAAGAAAATGTTGGGTAAATATTACCCGGCATTTGTCGTTGAAGCTGACCTCGGCAAGAAAGGGCTCTGGTATCGGGTCCGGATTGGTCCCTATAAGAACTCTGCTGCTGCAAAACGGGCACAGAAAGTGTTGGAGGAAAAGGAGAAGATTAAAGGGTTTATCTCCCGCCAGTAATGCTTGGTCAGGTCTGGGTTGAGGTCGATTTTTAGCTTGACATTTCCACATTGGAAGTCTATTTTCCAGTGCTCATGTCGCGGGATGGAGCAGTCTGGTAGCTCGTCGGGCTCATAACCCGAAGGTCGGAGGTTCAAATCCTTCTCCCGCAACCAAAAACAATAAACCTCACTTTGAGGTTGCAATAGTTCGGCGGTGTAGCTCAGTTGGTTAGAGCATGCGGCTCATATCCGCAGTGTCCGGAGTTCGAATCTCTGCACCGCCACCAATTTTAAGCCTTTCCCATTATCGGGGAGGGCTTTTTTTGTTTGATCTCCTTAGAATTGATCGACATGGAATTTCGGGTTTTCAGAAAGATACAACTTTCAGTATCAATCAGGGGATTTTGGCGGGACTCAGAATTGGAATTTCAGGATTATCTTCTTCCTGATTCTTTTGTGCAACCTTACGGAACTCTTCACGTTTCTCATTGAAAGCCTGAACCACTATCGGATCAAAATGACCACCACTTTCATTAATAATCATCTGCTCGGCTTCTGTATATGAAATGGCACCTTTATAACATCTGGGGCTGATGAGCGCATCATATACATCCGCCAGAGCCATAAGCCGGCCTTCCAGTGGAATGTTTTCACCCTTCAGTCCAAGAGGGTACCCACTACCATCCCAGTGTTCATGGTGTGAATAGGCGATATTTGATGCAACAGTTAAAAATTCATTGGTCTTATTGTAGCTGTGAATGGCATTTTCAATGATTGAGTGACCGATATTTACATGGGTTTTCATGATCTCAAACTCTTCTTTTGTGAGACTTCCCGGTTTGCAAAGGATTGAATCTGGAATCCCGACTTTACCGATATCGTGGAGTGGTGCAGCTCGATGGAGAAGATCAATCAGATGGGGGGTCAACTCACTTTTGTGATAACCGTGAAAAAAGAGAGTTTGGGCAAGCATCACGACATACTCTTTGGTGCGGATAATATGGGCGCCGGTTTCAACGTCTCTGCTCTCAGCAACCATTGTCATACTATCGATAGTTGCCGAATGGGCATGATCAAGATCTTCAAGAAAGCGTTTCCGTTCAATGTAGTGAAGAACCGCAAAAAATAGTGAGATAAGGAAGAACAGAAAAGAAAATGGGGTTAGAAAATATCCCAGTGAGACGTAAAGACCCCGCTTTAATAGAAACCAGGCCAGTAACAGTGAAATGGAAGAAAAACTAAGGTATACCCCCCATGAAGAGAGATAGTTTCTTTTTATGACGAGAAAGATGACCACTGTTGAGAGCAGGTAGGATAGTGCGAGGGCGACCTTCTTTGTCATTTCAGGTTGATAAATCCCCTTTCCATGGAGGATGTTTGCCAGCAAAGAGGCATGAATGAATACGCCCGGTAGAATGTCTCCATGGGGAGTTCTGTATTGATCGTAGAGACCAGCTGCTGAAGCACCGACCAGAACCATTTTCCCGGTAAAAAAATCTATGGGGATATCGCCACTCACCAGCGTGGATGCAGAAATTCGTTTAAAAGATTCCTTTTTGTATGAAAAGTTGAGAATTTCACCGCGCTGATTGATTGAAATGGTTTTATTGGCAAATGAAATTTTGATCGGTGACAGGGGCTTTTCAGGAGGAAGAATTTTAATGTCCGGATCAACCTGGGCCAACATGGCCAGCGCCAGAGATGGTAGGCCTTGATTCTTATGCTGAACCAGCAGCCCTTGTCTTCTGAAAGTTCCATCACTGTCGGTCGATGAATTAATGAAACCGAATCCTTGCGCCGCCTGCTGTAATAGTTGGGTGTTGCACAGCAGGTGGGGACTGTCTGGAATATCTAATCCTTTTGGAATCGGCAGCAAGCTTGCGGTTGGTAAAGGGCAATCGAGGGAGCTTTCACCCTGCTGCGATGAAAACAGAGGAAGAACCGTCGGCCCGCTTGCTAGTACAGATGCAAGAATAAGATCATGGTCTTCGAGCCTGAGAGGAAAACCATCCATCTGGACATCAATATCGAGGACAGTTTTATAGAAATTTTTCAGATGAATCGGAGAGGTTCGATCGGACTCTGGAAAGAAAATATCAATTCCGACTGCAGCAGGTTTTTGAACCAATATCTCCTGTAGAACTTTTGCCAATATAATTCTTGGCCAAGGCCACTGGCCAAAATTTTGAAGACTTTTTTCATCGATTTCAACAACGACTATCGATTCAAAATGGGGAGTTGAGCTATCTGACTGCTGGTTTGACATGACATCAAAAATATTGAAATCAACAAGTGAAACAACGCCACTCAGATAGATCATCTGGTGCAGTATGGCAGCAACCAGAAGAACCAGCGTCAACTTGAGAAGATTTCTCATTTAACGGATCAGCATTTCCACCCGGCGATTCCTGGGTTCTGCGACACCATCAGCTGTCGGGAAAAGGGGGTCCTCTTCTCCGTACGATTCCACACTGACATTATTAAGATCAACATTGAGTTGTTGCAGCCAGGCACGAACCTTTCTGGCCCGCTGAAGAGATAGCTTGATATTGTATTCCTTTGATCCGGTTCTGTCCGCATGACCAATGATGTTGACGTCACAGGGGATCCGTTCCTGAATCGCTTTTTCAATCTCAGAAAACAGTTTTTTTGATGTATCGGTAACGGTAGTACTTCCTGGCTCAAAATAGAGAATAAATTTGCGCGGTGGCTTGGGCGCAGAACGGATAAACTTGCCATACTGCTGTTCCAGCTCTTGTGGTTTGATAGTTTTTGTCTGCGTCGGTTTTTGGGTTGCGGAGGAGATAACTGTATAGGTGTTCTGTTGATCCAGAACCTGTTCACCGGCATCTGTTTTGACAACAACAGCGTTTTTGGTTTCTCCAGAATCGAGCAAAATTACGCGGGTTGAGGGTGCACAGCCCGAGAGGCTGATAAGAAACAGGGCTGCACTAGCTAGAAAAAATAAACGCATAATCATCTCATTTGACCTCAACTAGAAATTTTGTGCCACGGATACCGATAGTCCCTGCGGGAACTTCAAGGCTGAAATTTTCAGGAGCTAATGTCCCTATCTTCCCCGACTCGAACAGTGCTGTCCCTTTCTTGAGGGAAAGTTTAAAATTAAATTTCTGCTCTATGGGTTGAAAAACAAAATTCTTAACCTTAAGGAAACTGTTCTCTTTCAGGGAAAGGATACTGCCATCGTGGAAGATAACCCCAACATGGCTATCTTTTCCCGTTATAAGGGTGTCTCCCTCATTTAATTCGTCACCCTGATTGATCCTGGAAACCTCGCCATCATGCTTTACGGTAACATCCCCCCGAACTTGTTTGACAATAGCAATGCCGTTGCTGGCGAATGAAGCAGTTGTAAGCAGGAAGGTTACCAGTAGCATTGTGATCCATTGTTTCATTGGGACACTCCAAGAGAGAGATCTCTATATTGTTGGGATTAACGATATGACATTGGTAGTATTAAATATTATAGCAGCGGCTTTTGTTGAATGCAAGTTGACGAATAGAAAAATAATAATTGAGGT
>JAOZMV010000289.1 GCA_029934095.1 Desulfuromusa sp.
CAGTTTTTATCTCGTTTGCAGGCTCATAGCCATAGCTATGGGGCAAAAAGGAGTTAAAAAATGAGCCAAACAAACGGATTTGCAGCCAGTTCATGGATAGTCCGATAGTCTCCTAGTGACAAGTAAAGGAATCACCAAAAATAGCATCGACAATCCGAATCGCTTCGGGTGATGTGACCTGGTAGTAAACCTCAACTCCTTCACGTCGCCCAGTAATAATGTTTTTGTTTTTCAGGAGTGCAAGGTGTTGGGAAACAGTAGCTTGGGGAAGTGAGAGACATTCCCATATTTTTTTGACATTACATGATTGTGACATCAACCCTGCAACGATCTTCAGGCGAATTGGATGACCAAGAACTTTCAGGATTTCTGATTCCCGATCACAGCTATGATCAGATTCAAACGGTTGTTTTTCAGTTGCTTCGGTCATAGTAAACTCCTTAGTATATTTTGAATATATGGATATTAATAGCAAGACTCTTTTTCGTCAAGAGATGATTGTTTTCAGCGAGATAATTACCACCGTTACCAGTTTTAATAACGTTATCAATCTGGAAACAGATCAGCCAAATTTCAAACCTTGCCATGAACCGTGAAAGGGCTGCTATGCAGGAAGCTGATAAAGTTTTTGTGGTTGGTCATCGAAACCCCGATTCAGACTCGATTTGCAGCGCGATCGCCTATGCAGAGTTGCGCCGACAACAGGGGCTGACGGGGGTCACGGCGGCCAGAGCAGGAACAATCAATTATCAGACCCAATATGTACTGGACCATCTTGGAGTTGACGTTCCCAAATTACTCAGCGATGTCCATCCCCGGATCAAAGATGTTGTGACCGAAAAGGTGATCTCAATTCACCAATCGGAGCCAATGTCGAAAGCGATGGAACTCTATCATCGGCATCGTATCCGGATACTTCCTGTGGTTGATGACACCGGGAAAGCAAAGGGGCTGTTGCTGCTCAAACAAGCTACGGAGTTTTTTCTGGTGCCAACTGAACCGGAAAAAATGCGGCGTATCCGTGCCTCGATCAGCTCTATTCAGTGTTGCCTTGGTGCGACAGCACAACATTTGTCAAATTCTGAGCAGTTAGAAGAGCTTGATCTGCATGTGGGTGCCAGGCGTGAAGCAAGTTTCAGTCGCTGGGTTGAAGGAATAATCCCCGAAAAAACAATTCTTATTACCGGTGATCGTCCCGGGATTCAACGTCTTGCTGTTGCCGCCGGGATACGTTTATTGATTATTTCAGGGGGGGCATCCGTTGATGAAAAACTGCTCGCTCTTGCGTCTGAAAATAATGTCTCCATTCTGGTAAGTCACTACGATACGGCCAACTGTGTCTGGTTGACGCGGATGGCAACCCCGGTGGGACTTCTGGCTGAAGCCGATTTTTTGGTGGTTAAGCCGAATGACTTACTTGAAGATCTCCGTTTGAAATTAATTCATGGAAAACAATCGGGGGCCATTGTCTGTTCTGCTGACGGTCGGGTTGAAGGTATCGCAACTAAGAGCCACTTATTAAAAAAATCAGCGGTCAAACTGATTCTTGTTGATCATAATGAATTGGCACAAGCAGTTCCTGGAGCCGAAAAGGTTGAAATTATAGAGGTTATTGATCACCACCGTCTCGGCAACTTTCATACTGATTTGCCGATCAAGTTCATAAATCAGCCCCTTGGAAGTACCTGTTCTCTGGTGTCAACTCTCTATCAACAGGCCGGGATTGAACCTGAGAAGAAAATTGCCGGCTTGCTGCTGGCTGGATTACTTTCTGATACCGTTATCTTGAAATCTCCCACCACCACAGAAATTGATCGTAAATTGGTTCCCTGGTTGGAAGAGATATCCGGTTTGGATCACCAGGAGTTTGGCTCTCAGTTATTTGCTGCCGGAAGTCCCATGGCCAGTGGTACTCCAGTAAGGAAATTGATTTTTACCGATTTCAAAGAGTATGGAGTTGGTGACTATCTGCTTGGTTTAGGGCAGGTTGAGGTGGTTAATTTTCATTCCTTCTACCAACGCCAGAATGAATTAATGGCTGAATTACTGAAAATTCAGAAAGAAAAGAATTATGAGCTGGCAGCGCTATTGGTCACCGATATTGTGCTGGAAAATAGCTTATTATTGACAGCCGGACCAAGTGAGTTGCCGTTGATTATCGGTTATCCTCAGGAGTCAGAGAATATCTACCGCTTGAAAGGGGTGCTTTCACGTAAAAAACAATTGGTTCCTCATCTGCTGAAGGTATTCAAGGGTCTGTGATCTGGATTTGTCAGCCAATGTGTCCCTGTCCATTATTGGTAGTTTATCAAAAATAGCAGGGCAGGGCGGTAAGTACGAGTCGAAGCGGGGGGATTGGTGAAAAAATAGCCCCGCGTCAGGAGGGTGAACACGGGGCAAAAGTCTTTCTTGAGAGAGATCTTTCTTACCTTTGTCTCTATTATAACCAGTTCAACATTAGTGTCAACTAAAAAATAAAAATAAAATAATAAAAATAATTAAAGATATCTGTTGTGCAGTAAACCGACATACAAAAGGATCGATTCTACTTCAGAATCGATCCTTTTGTGGAACCGTGAACTTTCTAGTACCCTGTACACCCTAAACCTTCGCATCTTGCTTGTTCTTTTACGTGTCAACTGCGTTGTGACTTCCGCTGTATAGCTCT
>JAOZMV010000290.1 GCA_029934095.1 Desulfuromusa sp.
CGGATCGGACGAATCACCTTGGAATCGATAGGACAGGTTGACATTTGTATAGCTCCAATTGAGGCGGAATGTGATTCGTTTGTGATTTCCGTAGGGGCGCATTGCATGCGCCCTGTTTGCAACATCCAGAAGAAGGGTGCACGCAATGCGCCCTTACACCGTTGGTGCTATTCAGACAACTTCTTTTTCAACAATTGATTCGCCATTCCCGGGTTTGCTTTTCCCTGGCTCAACTTCATCACCTGACCAACAAAAAAGCCCATCAGCTTCTCTTTACCCGCCTGATACTCAGCAACTGGATCGGGATTGGCAGCAATCACTGCATCGACAATCGCTTCAATCGCTCCACTATCGCTCACCTGCTTCAAGCCCTTTTCCTCAATGACTTGATCTGCCGTTTTCCCACTCTGCCAGATTTCTTCGAAAATGGTCTTGGCAATTTTCCCCGAGATTGTATTGTCATCAATCCTGATCAAAATTCCAGCGAGCAATTCGGGTGACACCGGACAATCGATAATCTGCAGATTTTTATCTTTGAGCGCTCCAAGAACTTCACCCATTACCCAGTTGGAACAAATTTTTGGATTATTGTAGAGTTTGACCAATGCCTCGAAATATTCGGCCAGGGATCGCTCTGCGGCAAGAACTTCCGCATCATAGGTGGGCAATCCCATTTCAGCTTGAAAACGCACCATCTTAGCTTCGGGCAATTCTGGCAAATTATTACGAACCTGCTCAATCCAATCCTCGGAAATCTGCAGCGGCAACAAATCAGGATCTGGAAAATAGCGGTAATCGTGAGCTTCCTCCTTGCTACGCATAGAACGACTCACCCCCGCATCGGGATCAAACAGACGGGTTTCCTGAACCACCTGCCCCCCATCATCAATCACATCGGTCTGGCGCTCTACTTCATACTCAATCGCCTGTTTGATAAAACGAAATGAATTGAGATTTTTCAGTTCCGAGCGGGTACCCAGCTCTTTCTGTCCCCAGGGGCGGATTGAAACGTTAGCGTCACAACGGAAGGAACCCTCTTCCAGATTGCCATCACAGATACCCAGATAAACCACAATCTGGTGCAACTGTTTGAGGTAGGCAATCGCCTCATCAGAACTGCGCATATCGGGTTCAGAAACCACCTCTAATAACGGGGTGCAGGCACGGTTCAAGTCAACCGATGAGCTGTTACCCTCATTATGCAGCAGTTTTCCAGCATCCTCTTCCATGTGGATACGAGTAATCCCGACCCGTTTTTCACCCAGTTCTTCGGTCTCAATATCCATCCAGCCATGCTCACAGATTGGCAATTCAAACTGAGAAATTTGATACCCCTTGGGCAGATCAGGATAAAAATAATTTTTCCGGGCAAAAATTGAACGGGGAGCAATCTGACAATTGGTTGCCAGACCCGCCTTGATTGCATCCTCAACCACCTGCCGATTGAGCACCGGCAGTGCTCCGGGCAGGCCCAGACAGACCGGACAGGTTTGACTGTTGGGTGCTTGTCCAAATTCGGTTGAACAGCCACAGAAAATTTTACTTTTGGTTGTCAATTGAACATGCACTTCCAAGCCGATGACAACTTCATATCTGGAATTCATATTTTAATCCTGTTTGAATTTTAAAGCAGTAATCCGGGGACATGTACTTGTTACATGTCCCCGGAATATAGGAACGCTAAACATTTACAATTCTGGAACTCGCTGGTTCCAGTCGGTCGCCTGCTCAAACGCATAAGCGGCCTGTAGCATCTCAGCCTCTGCAAAGGGTTTTCCAATCAGTTGCAGACCAATCGGTAATCCTTCCTCACTGAACCCACAGGGAAGACTCATAGCACAGGTTCCCGCTAAATTTGCTGGAATAGTAAAAATATCAGACAGATACATCTGCAGAGGATCATTCACCATAGCTCCGATTTTAAATGCCGGAGTGGGGGCGACCGGGGTCAATAGCAGGTCAACCTGTTCGAAAACCGCATGAAAATCCTGTCGAATCAGAGTCCGTACCTTCTGCGCTTTCAGATAATAGGCATCGTAATAACCGGAAGAGAGAGCGTAGGTTCCCAACATAATGCGTCGTTTCACTTCATCACCAAAACCAGCTGACCGGGTCTGTTGATACATCCCGATCAACCCCTCGCCGGTGTCTTTCCGGGTACCAAAACGGACACCGTCGTAACGCGCCAGATTACTGGAAGCTTCGGCCATGGCAATCAGATAATAACTGGCAACCGAATAGTCAGTATGCGGCAGGCTGACTTCGACAATCTCGGCCCCCAACTGGCGATAAGTTTCAATGGCTGTATCAACCGCCTGTTTTATCTCCGGATCCAGCCCATCAATGAAATACTCCTGCGGCAAACCAATTTTCTTTCCGGCAACCCCCGCTTGCAAATTCTCCAGATAATCGGGAACCGGACAATCAACCGAAGTAGAATCAGCGGGGTCATACCCGGCAACCACCCCGAGCATTAATGCACAATCCTCAACATTACCTGCCAGCGGGCCAACCTGATCCAGAGACGAAGCAAAAGCAACCACACCATAACGGGAGACCCGTCCATAGGTTGGTTTGAGTCCGACAACTCCACAGTGGGATGCCGGTTGTCGCACCGAACCACCGGTATCGGTTCCCAGAGTTGCCACCACTTGACCTGCGGC
>JAOZMV010000291.1 GCA_029934095.1 Desulfuromusa sp.
AAAGCAGTTTCAGTGGGATCATGGGAATGAACGAAAAAGTTCGGATAAGCACTGCGTCTCGAAAGAGGAAGCTGAGCAGGTGTTTTTTAATCAGCCGTTGTTTCTGCTTGAAGACAAAGGACATTCGCAAAATGAGATAAGGCTTCATGCCTTGGGCACGACTGACAGTAATAGAAAAATCCATATTACATTCACGATTCGTGAAGATAGCATCAGGGTGATCTCTGCCAGGCCAATGCATAAGAAGGAGAGAAAAAATTATGAAGAAAATTCCTGAATTTAAAACTGAATCAGAGGAGAGGGAATTTTGGGAAAAAAACGATTCAAGTGATTATCTTGATTGGAAAAAAGCAGAGCAAGTTGTTTTCCCCAGCCTTAAACCAACAACCAAGGCAATCTCGTTAAGACTCTCTGAATCGATGTTGGCACAAATAAAAGTTGAAGCAAATAAACGCGACATTCCGTATCAATCACTCATGAAAATGTGGCTGAGTGAGCATTTGTCGCACTCTGCATAAATAGATAGCAACCTTGTATCATGTTTTTTGAGGATGAGCTGCTTGATGAGTATGTGGCTCACCAGAAGGGTGCGAGGAAGTAGTTTCGACAGTGATTTTCCGGTTTATTTGACTTTGTAATACTTCCACATCCATCTTACTGATTCAGGTTCAACACAAAAGGAGAAAATATGGCTATTCAGAGTTTTTTTAAAGACGTGTCGTACGGAGAGAATGTCACAATTACGGTGATGTCAAATGATGAGATTTCTAAAGAGGTTCGAATTGTTTTTAAGGCTGGTCAGGAAATGTCCGAACATAAAGCCCCTTTTCCCATTTCGGTTATGACCCTTAAGGGATCGATTGCTTTTGCTTATGATGACGAATCGCTGGTCCTGGAAAGTGGTGATATGATCAAGCTGGATGCTCATGTTGTGCATGCTCTTAAGGCCAGGGAAGATTCAATCGTTCAGTTGACCCTCAATAAAAATGACACGATTAAGCGGGTAGAAGGCGTTGAAACTCATTAGCTGAATGCCCCAACATCTCTTCCATCGTTCAGATAAAAAAATAGAAAAAACTAGGGGCACTGCCCGGATTAAACTTGACCGTGATAATTATATCCGAAACTTATGGGTAAAAACCAAATAAGGGGAAACCTATGATTCGTCTGTTTATTGTATTTGCCAGTCTTTGTCTGATTCTCTCACCGCTGAATGGCCTGGCCAAAAGTGGTGGCAAAAAGGGTGGTGGAAAAGAGCACCGAACCGTCACCAATAAAGGGGCGTCGCCGAGTGATTCTGCTTATGAACACGCATCCGACAATGCCAGTTTCAAGCGTGGGGAGAGTGGTGAGGATGGTGCCGGTGGCAAGGGTAAGTGGAGAGGTAAGAAGAAGCAAAAAGGGGAGGACGAAGATGGTGATCACGACTACGGTACAACGGATGAAGATAGTGACAGTAATCAGGACCTCGACCAGGACCAATCCGGCTTGAATGAAGATTCTGATGATGGTGGAAAAGTGTACACGAAAGAGAAAGCCAGACAAAAAGACAAACGGAAACAAAAAGGGGAAAAACAGGAATAATATTCCCTCTCTTTTAACCCTGAAGGGCCCCGGTAGGGGCCTTTTTGTTGAAATAAAACAGGGCTAATCTTCGTTTTGTCCGATAAGTTTACTGTGCAAACCATTACAGTTTCAAAACCGTAAAGCCAAGATAGTTCCCGATGGCCCTGGGGGCAGCCTCCTAGGAAAGTTGACATGATTTCTACTGAGCTTAATTGCTATGTGTAGGAAAAGACTTTTTTTGCTCCTTTACACTACACAACAGTTTGCGTATGATAGTGTGTAAGTATGGCAGGAGGTGAAATTATGGCTACAAATCTGGCACTTGATGATTCGCTTATTGAAGAAGCGAAAGTAATTGGCAAGCATCGAACTAAAAAAGGTGTTGTCACTGAAGCTTTACATGAATATATCCAACGCAGAAAACAATCGGAAATTCTCAATCTTTTCAATAATGTGACCTTCGATAAAGACTATGACTACAAACAGCAACGAGGGGTAAAGTGAAAATCATTGTCGATACCTGTATATGGTCGCTTGCACTACGAAGAAACACGGTGGAGGATAATCCATATATTGAGGAACTAAGGAATCTAATCGAAGAAATTCGGGTTCAAGTGATTGGTCCGATCAGGCAGGAACTTTTAAGTGGCATAAAATCAAAACAGCAATTTAATACGTTAAAACTGCACCTTGAAGCCTTTGAAGATCTTGAGCTGGAAGCAAAAGATTATGAGTTGGCCGCTGAATATTTTAATGCGGCAAGGAAAAAAGGAATTCAGGGTTCCAATATTGATTTTCTTATCTGTGCAATCTCTTCACGACGTAAAATGCCTATCCTGACCACAGATAAAGATTTTACCAGTTTTCAATCTGTCTTCCCTGTCAGCCTGCATTTTCCACGGGGCTGACTGGTTTCCAGCTCGGAGCTGATCCAATTATTGAAAAGCGACATTGGGTGCCGCAAAAGAGAGGGCCTGACTCAGCCATTTATCACTTTCCAGAACCGCCTTGCGTTGCTGAAAGGTTTTCCGTTGAGCCACTTTCTGCGCATGGGCAAAACAGGCTGCTGTGGCAAGCTTGATTTCCATGGGGC
>JAOZMV010000033.1:0-1747 GCA_029934095.1 Desulfuromusa sp.
AAAAACGGATAAAACCAAACTATTGAAAGATTCTAGCTTGTGATTTTAATCTGTGAAAATCTGCGTTCATCTGCGGCTAAATTGTTTTTGAACTTTGCCTTTCCTGGATAGTCCGACAGCCTCCCCGCTACAAAACTAACTGCACTACAGTTTCAATGTGGGCCGTCTGCGGGAACATATCGACGGGTTGCAGTTGTTTGATCCGGTAACCGTTGCTGGTCAGAACTTTTAAATCATTGGCGAGACTGTCGGGATCGCAGGAAACATATATGATCTGCTTTGGTCTAAGCTGGCAGAGGGTTTGTAGTAATTCGTCAGAACACCCTTTACGAGGTGGGTTGAGGGTGACCAGAGAGGGAATCTTTCCCCCGGAACGTTTTTGTAGCTCTTCTGTGGCGTCTCCGGCAAAGAAACGGCAATTGCGCAGATCATTCAAGCGGCTATTTTCTGCTGCATTTCGAACCGCCTCGGCAACAGATTCAATTCCTTCTACTTGTCCGGCATCTTTTGCCAGGTGGAGGGCAATTCCACCAATCCCACAGTAGAGATCAATCACCGTATCCTGTCGACCTAAATTTGCCCATTCACGCACCAGGGCGTAGATGCGTGCTGCCTGTACGGTATTGATCTGGAAAAAGGCCTCCGGGGCAATCCGTAAACGGATATCTCCGACCCTTTCGATTAAATCGGGGAGTCCCAGTAATTTCAGTGTTTGCTCACCCATAATCACATTGCCGGTTGAGCTGTTGATATTCTGATGGACACCGATAACTTCCGGTACTTTTCGTACCAAGCTCTTTGCCAGTTTTGGCAGTTGTTGCAGGTCGCGAAAATTACAGACAAATGTCACCAGAGCTTTGCCGCTGAAAGGGCTGACGCGAATCAACAGATGGCGCAGTAGCCCACGTTGCTGTTGGGAACGATAAACAGAAATCTTCTGTCGCTGGACTTCATCGCGAACGACAGTGGCAATCTTATTGATCAACGGGTGGTGAACCGGGCATTCCGGACAATCAATCACTTCATGACTACCCCGTTTGTAAAGTCCGATCAGAACCTTTTCCCGCTTTCGGGAGAAGGCCAGTTTCGCACTGGCACGGTAGCCGAAAGTGGGGTCAGACGGGAGCACTGGAAGAACCTGAACCTCTTCCAATAGCCCCTGTTGCAACAGTGCTTCTGCAACCCGTTGTTGCTTGAACAACAGTTGATCAGCATATTTCATGCTGATCAGGGGGCAGCCCAGGCAATCGTGCTCCACCTTGCAGATATTGAGTGCGGTTCGTTGTGGCGAATTGCGTAACACCCGACGCAAATTGGTAAAGACATGGGTACGACCAATATGTTCAACTTCGGCAATAACCGTTTCTCCTGGGAAAGCACCTTGAACCAGTGCGATTTTATTTTCGTACGGGGCTAGGCCGATGCCAGCATTATCAAGGCTGTCAATGGTCAGTTTCAGGGTTTCCGGTTGCGGTCGTCTGCTTGTCGGTTGCTTTTTTGATGTTTTTTTCATCTCTACTTTTCTCTATAGAATGCATGGAATAAGGGAAGGCAGACTACTCTCAGTTCTATGTTGCTGTCAAATTTCCTTAGACTTGCCTGGTGTCGGCAACTTAGATAAACTGCGCGACGCAGGTTCTCTTTAGTCCGAGATCTTTGAATCCCCCTCAATCCCCCTTTTTCAAAGGGGGAGGATATAAAGCTCCCCTCTTTGTCAAAGAGGGGTTGGGGGAGATTTTTTCTATGT
>JAOZMV010000033.1:1847-9930 GCA_029934095.1 Desulfuromusa sp.
AATTAGGAGTAAACCATTGCGACACAAAACCCGGCAACTCAAATTAGGTGATCTCACTATTGGTGGTGATGCACCGATCAGTGTTCAGTCGATGTGTAGTACCGATACCCGTGATGTTACGGCAACATTGGCGCAGATAGAGTCATTGCAGGATGCCAAGTGTGAAATCATCCGTTGTGCTGTCCCGGATGAGGATGCGGCTGTGGCGCTGGGCGCTATCAAGCAGGGTTGTCAGATCCCGTTGATAGCCGACATCCATTTTGATTATCAGCTGGCATTAGCTTCGGTTGCCCAGGGGGTTGATGGGTTGCGTTTGAACCCTGGAAATATCGGTGCACACTGGAAGGTTGAAGAGGTGGTCAAAGTTTGTGCTGAACGGCAGGTCCCAATCCGGATTGGAGTCAATGCCGGTTCGCTGGAGCGAGAACTGTTACAAAAGTATGGCCATCCAACTGCTGAAGCGATGGTTGAGAGTGCCCTGGGGCATATCCGGATTCTTGAGGATTTGAATTATCAAAATATCAAGGTGAGCCTGAAAGCCTCTGATATTGCCCGAACAGTTGAAGCCTACAGACTCCTGGCGGGGCAGGTTGATTATCCCCTCCATATCGGCATTACTGAAGCGGGAACCACCTGGAGTGGAACTATCAAGAGTGCTATTGGCCTGGGGGCTCTGTTGTATGATGGGATTGGTGACACCTTACGAATTTCGCTGACTGGAGATCCGGTAGAAGAGGTGCGGGTCGGCTGGGAAATCCTCAAAAGTTTACGCTTGCGGGAAAAGGGGCCAATATTTGTCAGTTGTCCCACCTGCGGACGTTGTCAGATTGAACTGATCGAAATTGCCGAAGAGGTTGAGCAGCGACTAGCCGATTTTCCTCAACCATTGACGATTGCGGTGATGGGTTGTGTGGTGAATGGGCCGGGTGAAGCGCGGGAGGCAGACCTGGGTATCGCTGGCGGTTTGGGGCAGGGGATTCTGTTCCGGCACGGTGAGGTGGTCCGAACTGTGCCGCAGCATGATCTGGCCGATGCTCTGGTTGAAGAGGCCTGGCGGATGGTTGCAGATCAGGCGGAAAAACGGTAATGAAAACCCTGCTATGAAAATAGTTCTCCTCGAACCTTTTTTTGCCGGCTCGCACGCTTCATGGGCGCAGGAGTATGCAGATCGGAGCCGCCATCAGATATCAATTCTTGGCTTAAAGGGACGCCACTGGAAATGGCGGATGCATGGTGGTGCCGTCACTTTAGCACGAGATTTTCTGGCTGGCGATTATCGCCCCGACCTGCTGCTGGCAACCGACATGCTCGATCTGACCACCTTTCTCGCTTTGACACGTAAACAGACTGCTGATATTCCTGTGGCCCTCTATTTCCACGAAAATCAGTTGACCTATCCCTGGTCTCCAACCGACAGTGACCCGCAGCAGCAACGTGACAGCCATTATAGTTTTATCAATTATGGGTCGGCTTTGGCGGCTGACAAGGTCCTGTTTAACTCCGATTATCATCGTCGATCTTTTTTGCAGGCGTTACCCCAATTCCTTAAAGCATTTCCCGATTATAATGAAGTAGAAACAGCTCAACAAATTGTTGAAAAAAGTCAAACCCTGCATCTGGGTCTTGATTTGAAGAAGTTTGAAGAATATCGCCCGCAGCTTGCAAGAGAGACTCATCGACCACCATTAATCCTCTGGAATCATCGGTGGGAATACGATAAGAATCCCCGAGAGTTTTTTCAAGCTCTCTATATTTTGCAGGATAAGAATATCGATTTTGAAGTTGCTGTATTGGGTGAATCGTACCAGAAAATGCCCGAGGTTTTTACCGAGGCAAAGGTAAGGTTAGCTGACCGGATTGTTCACTGGGGTTATGTCGAGAAATTTTCTGACTACGCTGGCTGGCTGTGGCAAGCCGATATTCTCCCGGTGACTTCAATCCACGATTTTTTTGGTATCAGTGTGGTCCAGGCGATCTACTGCAACTGTTTCCCCTTGCTGCCAGAGCGACTTGCATACCCTGAACATGTAACCGCCAATTATCATGATCGTTGTTTCTATCGTGGTTTTGATGATCTGGTTGTGCGGCTCAAGGGTGCTTGTCGGGATGTCGAATCTCTGCGTCAGGAGAAATTGCAAACAATGGTTGACCATTACGATTGGGGGAAGATGGTTGCGGTTTACGATGATTTGCTGGCAAAGCTTTATTGATTCCTTTCCGTCAAGAACTTGCTTTTCTGTGAAATTCAGGTTATTTTTCAACGCTTATCAATATCTTTAAACTTCATTAAATGAACAGGAACTTTTTCTATGCGTTACTCCCAATATTTTCTGCCGACTCTTAAAGAAACTCCCGCCGATGCTGAAGTCATCAGCCATCAATTGATGTTGCGGAGCGGGATGATCCGTAAGGTTGCGGCCGGAATTTATAGTTACCTGCCGTTTGGATTGCGTTCATTGCGCAAGATGGAACAGATTATTCGTGAAGAGATGGATCGTGCCGGTGCGATTGAGTGTTTGATGCCGATGGCAAATCCTGCAGAGCTGTGGCAGGAATCGGGACGCTGGGAGAAGTATGGCAAGGAGTTGCTCCGTTTTAAAGATCGTAAATCTGCCGACTTCTGCATGGGGCCGACCCACGAGGAGGTTATCACCGATATTATCCGTAATACGGTGAGTTCCTATCGCCAGTTGCCGCTGAATCTCTATCAGATTCAGACCAAGTTCCGTGATGAGATCCGGCCTCGGTTCGGGCTGATGCGTGGCCGGGAATTTGTAATGAAGGATGCCTATTCTTTTGATCTGGATGATGACGGTGCCGATAGTTCCTACGCTAAAATGTATCAGGCTTATCGGAATATTTTTAATCGCTGTGGACTGAACTTCCGCTCTGTAGAAGCTGACAGTGGCGCTATTGGTGGAAGCTTTTCCCATGAGTTTATGGTTCTGGCTGAATCAGGTGAAGATGGCATTGTCTCCTGCAATGGCTGCGAATATGCCGCCAATGTGGAGAAAGCAGAACTTATTTATGGCGATATAGTCACTCCAACAGCAACTCTGGAATTGCAGAAGGTCGATACTCCGGAACAGAAAAGTATTGAAGAGGTCGCTGAATTTCTCCAACTCAGTCCGCAACAGTTGGTGAAAACTCTGATCGTACAGACTTCGGATGACGAAGTTCTGGCGGTTTTGCTGCGTGGCGACCACGAGTTGAACATGATCAAGTTGACCAATCTGCTGGATGTTGATTGGGTACTGATGGCCGAGGAGGATGTGGTTAAACGGGTGACGGGAGCGCCCACCGGATTTGCCGGGCCCATCGGTTTGAAGGTTCGTATTCTGGCTGATGCTGAAGTACAGGGGATGGCCGATTTTGTCGTTGGTGGCAATGCGGTCGACGTCCATTTTAGCGGTGCCAACCAAGGGCGAGATTTCGAGATCAGCCAGTTTGCCGATCTTCGTCAGGCAATGGCTGGAGATCCCTGTCCACGCTGTGACAGTGGTAAATTTGAGAGCTGGCGTGGCATTGAGGTCGGCCATATCTTCAAGCTGGGAATCAAGTATTCTGAGGCTATGAATGCTACGGTGCTGGATGCTCAGGGAAAGACTCAACCGCTGGTTATGGGTTGTTACGGTATCGGTGCCGGTCGTACTGTGGCGGCAGCGATTGAGCAGAACCATGATGAAAACGGCATGATCCTGCCAATGCCGTTGGCTCCCTTCCAGGTTCTGGTGACGATGTTGAACCCCAAAGATGATCAGGTGCGTGAGGCGGCGGAAAAACTGTATCAGCAATTGCTGGCTTTAAATATTGAGACTTTGCTTGATGATCGTGATGAGCGGCCGGGGATTAAATTTAAAGATGCTGATCTGATCGGGATTCCATTGCGAGTGACGGTTGGTGCACGTAACCTAAAAGAGGGGAACGTGGAGCTGAAGATCAGAAAAAGTGGTGTGACGTCGATGTTTTCTCTTGATGAGATGACCCCCCAACTACAACAACTGGTTGCTGAGGGGTTGGCTTTCGAACTGGAAAAATAAATTGTGATCTATGAATAAACTTAAAATTAATAAAAGTGGAACCCTGCAGTTGCCAGCAGAAATATATGGCCCATTGGGGGATCAACCTCTGGCGGTTATTTCTGCCTCTTCAGCACATCTGTTACTTGGACGACCCGAGGTGGAAGGACCGGTCCTGATTTCCGGCGTGTTGGAGGAGGGAGCTATTACTGATCTCCTTTCCTACTTCAACATGTTCCGTAAAACCGGCACTCTGACTATCGAACTGGAAGGGGGATTGAAATCACTTTATTTTCAACAGGGGGAGATCGTTTTTGCCACCAGCTCTTTTTCCAGTGAAGATCTGGGGGAAGTGCTGTTTTCGCTGGGGAAAATTGAGCGGGATGCACTGCAGGAATTACGCTCATTGGTGAATGAAAATACTTCGCTCGGTAAGCTGCTGGTTGAGCGTGGCGTTGTCGCCCCAAAGGATCTCTGGCTGGCGGCTCGTAACCAGGTGGAGCATATTATCTACACCCTCTTTTCTGCTCATTCAGGGAGCTTTTATTTTCAAGCGCTGCAGATTGAACAGGATCAGATTTTGAGACTGTCGATGAAGACTCAAAATATCATCATGGAGGGGTTGCGCCGGCTGGATGAAAGATCATTGTTTATGCGTAAAATTATCTCTCTTGACTATTTCCCTTTGGAAACTGGCAAGGATGCTGCTGATTTAACTCAAGCTGAAGCACGAATGATGAATCTTGCTCAGGCCGGGCAGCAAACTGCTCGGGATCTGTTTCGAAAAATCGGGCTGCGTGAATTTGATGGAATGAGGATTCTCTTTGGCCTGCTGGAGAAGCGGCTGATCCGCATGGAAGATACTCCTACCACCGAGATCGAAGGGGTGCTTGGCCAGATTTTAGCGGCTTACAATAACCTCTTTAAGGTTATTTTTACTCAGGCTCTTAAGAGCAGCCCACAATTTTCTCAGGAGGTGGCACATTCTCTGCGGGATTTGCCACAGCCCTATTCGTTTGTTTTGCGAGATGTTGAATTGCAGAGTGATGGGACTCTCGATGGCCATCGGATTGTTGCAAATCTGTCTGGTTTGGAGGAGGGGGACAAAAAGAAACTATTGACCGATTCCCTCTGCGAGGTTGCTTTTACGGCAACAATGGCGCTCCGTCGCGATCTTGATGCTGAGCAAGCCAGACCACTAATTGCCCGGGTTCAGAAGCTCACGACCAAAATCCGGGAGATGACTGGGGGAAACGAATGACACCAGGAGCTAAAGATCGGTTAATTTTTGCTTTAGATGTAGATAATTTTTCTGCAGCAGAAGAATGGGTTAAAAAACTCCATAAAAATGTTGGTTTGTTTAAAGTTGGTAAGCAGCTGTTTACCCGCTGTGGCCCGGACGTTGTCAAGATGGTTCAGGATTATGGCTGTCGTGTCTTTCTTGATCTCAAGTATCACGACATCCCTAATACTGTTGCCAAGGCAGCAGTTGAAGCTTGCAAGCTGAGGGTTGCGATTGTCAATGTTCACGCCCTGGGCGGAGCAGAAATGATGCGTAAAGCGGCAGCAGAAGTTAATGCTTATTGTGCTGCGGCTGAGATCCCAAGGCCCCTGTTGCTGGCGGTAACAATTTTGACTTCGTCAACAGCAGAGACCTTGCGTGAGGTTGGGATTGATCGACCGGTAGAGGAGATGGTCGTCCGGCTTGCCAGACTGACCCAGTCTGCCGGATTTGATGGTGTCGTTGCTTCACCACAAGAAGCTGCACTGATCCGGGCGGCTTGTGGTGCAGATTTCGCCATTGTGACCCCGGGTGTGCGTCCGGCTTTTGCTTCTCTGGATGATCAGAAGCGGGTGGCAACTCCGGCGGAGGCTATTGCTGCGGGGGCTACGGCACTGGTCATCGGCCGTCCTATTTCTGCTGCAAGCGATCCTCTGGAGGCTGCCGGGAAGATTTTGCTGGAAATTGAAGGCGCCCTGGCAAGCTGATGGCCGACTATCTTTACGGGATCAACCCAATCCATGAAGCCTTCCAGGGTGATGGGCGTAAACCACTTGAACTGCTGGTTGTCGGTGGAGATCGTAATGATCGCCTGGACGATCTGGTGACTCAGGCGAAACAGCAGCGGTTGAAAATTAATTTTTTTGAGCGGCGTGAACTTGATCGGTTGGCCGGTCATACTCATCATCAGGGTGCTCTGCTGAAACTGACCCCTTTTAATTATGTAGATCTTGCTGCCCTTTTGCAGCAATGGCACGTTAGTGAGCGATCCGCTTTTTTTCTTCTTCTTGATGGTATTACCGATCCGCACAACTTTGGTGCGATTCTACGCAGTGCCGAAGTTGCTGGCTGCCAGGGGGTAATTGTTGCCAAGGATCGTTCCTGTCCGGTCACTTCCGTGGTTGAAAAAGCCGCCGCCGGAGCCCTTTCCCACCTACTGCTGTGTCAGGTCACTAATCTCTCACGCACTCTTGACGAACTGAAAGGTGCGGGAATCTGGTGCTATGGCCTGGCTGGTGAAGCGGGAGCTCAGGATTTATTCTCAACCAATTTGCGTGGAAATCTTGCTCTGGTTGTTGGTAGTGAAGGGAAGGGCTTGCGACCGAACATTCGTAAACACTGCGATGCTCTGCTGTCAATTCCGACGTCCGGGAAAATTAATTCTCTGAACGCTTCGGTTGCCACTGGAATTGCTCTGTTTGAGGTTGTCAGACAGAATAGCCAATGAAGCAGGGTAGGAAACCTTTATCCAAAAAAGAGTGATTTTAATATGAATTTACTGAAAATAATTCTCCAACAGGAAGTTTATCCAGCACTTGGTTGTACGGAACCAACTGCGGTTGCATATGCTGCCAGTCTTGCGGCTAAGGAGCTTTCGGGCTCTCTGGAGCAAATAACTATCAGTGTTGATCCTGGTGTTTATAAAAATGGCTTGGCGGTCATCGTGCCGAATACCAATGGCGAAAGAGGTAATCTGATTGCCGGAGTGCTGGGGGCTTTGATTCGACAACCGGAACTTAAGATGCAGATTCTGGATGGGGGTGCACCTGAACTGATTGATCAGGCCAAGCAGTTGATTGCTGCCAAGAAAGCGACGATCACCTGCGATACGACAAGACAAGGTCTCCATATTGAGGTTGTTGCTTCCGATGGAGTTTCAACTGTTAAGGCAATCCTGGCTGACAACCATACCAACCTGATTTTTCTCGAAAAAGATAAGAAAGTTCTTTTTAGCGCAGCTCCAGCTGCAGAAACAGTGCAGCAGTCTGATTATAAGGAGACCCTGAAGGGGATGCGTATTGCCGATCTGGTTGACCTTGTTGAACAGCTGGATGAGGAAGACTACGCTTTTCTATTAGAGGGGGTTCGCTATAATCAGGCAATTTCAACGGAAGGGCTGGAGATTAAAAAAGTTGGCTACTATCTTGCTGATCTCAAGGAGAAGGGTTATCTCCAGCATGATGTTTTTTCCTCAACCAAAATTTTAACAGCAGCTGCGGCAGATGGTCGGATGGCTGGTCTCAATCTGCCGGTTATGTCAAGTGGTGGGAGTGGCAACCAGGGGATTGTTGCGATTCTGGTCCCCTACAATGTGGGACTCTGGTTTGATATTGATGAGCGTACAATTGTTAAAAGTATCGCGCTATCACATCTGATTAATAGTTATATCAAATGCTACACTGGCAGTTTGTCGCCGATCTGTGGTTGCTCTATTGCCGCCGGGGTTGGTGCTGCGGTTGCCATAGTCTATCAGCAGGCGGGTAAAAATATCGAGCAGATGACTCTGGCGGTCAATAACCTGATCAGTGATCTGGGCGGTATGTTGTGTGATGGCGCCAAGGGGGGCTGCGCCCTGAAGGTGGTTAGTTCTACCGATTCGGCAATTCGTTCTGCCTATATGGCTTTGAATGACCATGGCATCACCTCCGTGGAAGGATTTGTCGGTCGGACGGCAGAGGAAACAATTCAAAATTTGAGTCGTATCAGTGAAATTGGCATGGCTGAGGTCGATGCAACAATGATTCAAATTATGCTGGAAAAAAATAGCTGATTATTATCTTGC
>JAOZMV010000292.1 GCA_029934095.1 Desulfuromusa sp.
AAAACTTTCGATATATTGAACGGCAACAGCAGCTATTTCCATTTGCAAAAGTTCTTTTTGTCAGCCGTTACCCGCAATCCGGCGATCTGCTTAAATGGTTGCAACAACTTCCCAACCGGTACGTCCATTTTGGCGATTTTGATTTTGCTGGCATCAATATCTATCTGCACGAATTTAAAAACCATTTGGGCACCCGTGCCGAATTCTTTGTGCCAAACAATATTGCCGAATTACTACGAACTTATGGCAGTCGTGAACTTTACCAGCGGCAACTAAATACCGCTCCGCAGCGGGAACTGCTACCAGAACCAGCATTGAAAATATTGTTGGATTTACTCTGTACTGAAAAAAAGGGGCTGGAGCAAGAGGTGCTGATAGAGGGGCAGTAGTGATACCGCTTAATTTGACATCCAACATATTTTGCTTTACCATTGAGTAAAGTGCTTATGGGGAGGTTGTTATGTCTTTAGCAAAACTCAGCAGCAAATCACAAATTGTTCTTCCTGCTCCGATTCGTCGACAACTTAATATTAGTCCCGGTGATGAACTGGAAATTGCTGTTGATGATAATGTCATAACCATAAGAAAGGCTGCCCGGTCTGCAACTGCTGCATTGGACAGTTGTGGTGATAAAATTTGGAAACATTATGATGCGGAACTCGATGAGGAACGCAATCAATGGAACGGCTAGATTTATCGACAAATGATTTCTATGGCCTTGATACCGTTACATTTATTTACTTTCTCGAAAAACATCCAGATTATTATCCAGTTGCTAAAAAGCTTTTCCGGCAGATTGAGGATGGTGAAATATCTGCTGTTTGTTCAGCTTTGGTATTTGCCGAGCTTCTGGTTCCTGCGTATCGAGCTGGGATGGTTGCAGCGGCAAAACAGGTGATTCATGTTCTCACAAACTTTCCTCATTTAACGATAGTTCCCGTAACGACAAAAATTTCGATTTTTGCAGCGGAACTCAGAGCAACGCATGGGTTGCGTACCCCCGATGCAATTCATGTAGCCACTGCACTCCAGGCGCACGCTGGTGGATTTATTACTAACGATAAAGATTTGAAAAAAGTAGAGAACGCGGTTTTTAAAGTGCATCTTTTTGCGGATGAGACTGCAAATTAAAGTTCGACAGTCCCCCTGATCAAATCCCGTAATCCTTAATTTTATACATCAACGAGCGCAGGCTCACTTCCAGTAACTCAGCAGCCTGGGTTCGGTTGCCATCTGTTTTGAGCAGGGCTTTACGGATGTATTCCTCTTCCAGTCGCTGTGAGGCAATCTTTAGAGAATATTCGGCAGGGTTGAATTTCCCGGGAGCTGCTTGTCGAACTCGCAGGGGTGGTAGTTCCAGTGTCTCTCCGGGACTGAAAATCAGTGCCTTTTCCAGATAATTTTCCAGTTCCCGAACATTTCCAGGCCACTGATATTCGGTCAGATTCTTTTTTGCAGTAGGGCTCAACTGTAACGGTGACCGCCCCTCGCGTTTACAGAGCAGAGTGAGAAAATGTTCCGCCAGAGTAATGATATCTTCAGGGCGTTCTCGTAATGGTGGCAGGTTGATATCGACAACGGCGAGTCGATAATAGAGATCGCGGCGAAACAGGTTTTTCTTGATCGAATCCTGCAGGTCAGTTCCTGCCGCAGCCACGACCCGGGTGTTAATTTTTTCGGCACGGGTCGCCCCAACCTTCCTGATCTCACCTTCCTGAAGGACTCGCAGTAATTTCGGTTGCAGTTCCAATGGCAGATCGGCAATCTCATCAAGGAATAAAGTGCCCTCACTGGCTATGGAAAACAGTCCCTGCTTCTCTCGATCAGCACCGGTAAAAGACCCTTTTTTATGTCCGAAAAGCTCACTTTCCAATAGGCCGGAGGTGATCGCACTGCAATTAATTGCCAGAAACTGCCCGGTTCGACCACTTTCACTGTGTAATGCTTTCGCAATCAGTTCTTTTCCGGTTCCGGTTTCTCCACTGATGAGAATGGATGAGTCAGACTTAGCTGCAGTTTTAACCAGGGAGAGTATTTGTTCCATGTGCTCACTGGAATGGATAATATCAGTGATAGAAAACTTTTTATCCTGTTTCGACAGAGCTTTTTTTAACTCATGGTTTTCCTGCCGCAATTCCTGACGTTCTTCCGCTTTGCGCAATGTCAGAACAACTTCATCGGGTTTGAATGGTTTGGAAATATAGTCGTAAGCACCCCGCTCCATACATTTCAGTGCAGTATCAATACTGCCGTAGGCACTCATCATAATGATGGTGCTGTCAAGGGAACGGACTTCCGGTTGATCAAGAAAAGTCAGGCCATCCATGTCCGGCATACGGATATCTGAGAGGATGACATCAAACTTTTCTTTATAGATCAGATTGATCGCTTCGGCTCCATTCTGAGCTTCACTGACGCGGTAATTGTGCTGCTCCAGAACCAGTCGCAGCATATGGCGCATGGAGGCTTCATCGTCGATAATCAGAAGGTTATGGAATCGTTCGGACATGGGCTTCCTTTAGTTAACGGTGGGCAATTTTGTTAGGGTACCTTTATTTTTGGATTTGAGCAAATAAAACCCGGTAACCGCGATAATTACCAAGTTTTGGAAAATGTCTGAACTTATTGTGTCTGCTGCTC